>CAZBEU010000038.1:0-3899 GCA_964491005.1 uncultured archaeon
TTCTATCTTAGTATCTACAGTTGTATCTGCAGCTTGGGTTATATCTGATATTATTACTATAAATAATAATGCTAACCCAATTTCGTATTTTTTATATAATTTAATTTTATTTTTGTGTTGCATAATAGTTCCTTTTTTTTATTTGGTTATTTTTAGTTATTTTTTGAGTTTTTAGTCAGATTTTAAAGATTAAAAATAATCTAAATATGGGTTCTAATTATACTGTATAATTTATAAATACCTTTTGGACCAAAATTTTACAGAAAACAAGATTTAAATACTCATTAGGACCAAAATTTTACAAAATATTATTTTATTATTGATTTTTTTTAAAAGTTTAAAAAAATATGTATTAAATAATTGTAGGTTGAAAAAAAAGACTTATATACTAAAATATATTATAATATATCATAATATAAGAAAAAAACCCTAAAAAAATGGCAATAAAAATAGATAAGGATCGATTTAAACCTGATGAATATAAAATTAGGAAAGTCTTAGAAATTGCTAAAGATTTGAATAATAAAAATCAAGTACTAAATCTCGAACTTATTTATAAAACTATTAAAAAAAGATTAAAATTACCGAGAAAAGAGATTTTGAGAATAATAGAATATCTTTTCAATAATAATCTTTTAGTAGAAGGAAGAAAAAATACAAAAGAAACGGTTCTATTAAACTTATACAGAAGGAAAATCTACAACATCATTATTAAATACAATGGGGCTCATTTTTCCTTTATTAGAAAAAAAATATTTAAAAACTACACAACTAATTCAGGACAGCTTCTCTGGCATTTAAATATGTTACTTAGTTATGATTTTATAAAAAAAATAAAGATTGGAAACTTTACAATTTTTCTTCCAATAAATATGAGCAATGATATAGGGACACTATACTTTTTTCTGAAAGATAAGATTAATAAGAAAATATTTGAATTATTAAAATTACAAAATAAAGTTAAGAAGACAGAAGTTTACAAGGAGATCAATGAAAATAGAGAGAAAGTGTATTATAGACTAAAAGTCTTAATTAAACATGAGATTATATCATATTCAAATAATGAAAATAATGAAGTTTTCCTTGTATCAAGGTTTAAGAATATAGATAATAATAAAATAGAATTTGGAGAAAAAAAAATATTGAATTATGAGTGAATTAATTATTTTTGAGTTTATACCGGGAATTATTTTAAGTATTGTAGCACTAATTACAACTATTGCAATGAATTTTGCTCCAAAAACAAAACATATACCTTCACTATTTTATATTTGTATTTCAAATTATTTTTATGTTTTATTTAAATGCTTTGATAGCTTTTCAATTCTTTTAAATAATGAAATCTTAGCTCATATTGCTGGAGTGATGGTGTTTCCAGAAGCTTTTTTTTTAGTAATTGGAATAAATCTAACGATGAAAAACAAAATATCATCCTTTGGTTTATATATTATTGTAGGTCTTGGATTTATTTTAATATTTTTGACATTTCAGCAAATTGGGAATATTATATTGATTTCATATGAAGATCCCATGACGACAGCTAAGGATATTTTATCAGAGACCTCTATTTACTTCACAATAATAGTTCTTCTATACTATTTTTATTGGGGTGTAAAAACGTGGATTAATTCTCCATATCTAATAAAAAAGGAGGCATTGATTTTATTGATAGGGATTATTTTAATATCTATTAATGCAATGGCATTAGTTATTCTGGGCGTATTTTTCAGTTATTATCTTGTTTTTTCCTCATATATTTCAACAACTATAGGATTGATTCTTTTTATGATAGCAGTTTTAAAGGAACCTAAACTTTTGTATATTTTACCGTTTAAAGTATATAGATTGCTAGTAAAAGATAAAAATGGATATCCATTATACAGTTTTAATTGGTCCGAATCTTATATCAACAATACAATATTTACAGAATTTTTAAATCGAATTCAATTTATGAGCGAAGAAATAATAGACAGAGGAGAATTATTGAATATTCATTTAAGAGATGGAATCCTAATCTTGAATGAATCCAAATATATTACTGTTGGTTTAATTGCATCTAAATCTTCAAGATTATTAAGAACATCAGTAAGTAATTTTACGACAGACTTTGAAGTGTTATTTAAAAGATTATTAAAAAAATCTTGTATAGACATGGAGGAATATAAATCAAGTTATAGATTAATAGAAAAACACTTTTCAAATTTTCCATATAAAACTATAAGAAGTAAAAAACAACCTCTTCTTTTAAATATTGAAGAAAATGATATTCCTATAAATATTAAAAAGCAACTTGAGAATGTCTTTGATAATGAATCTGAATATAATTCCATTAAAACTGACATAATTACCGCTCCTAATTTTCTAATTTCGAGATTTCTTGATTTTTACAATGAAATGAAACAAGAAATTGAAGATGATAACCTTAAAACAATTTAATAATAAATACTTTATTCAATTTTCTATGATTTTGAATGAAGACCTTTTTAAAGAGAGGAGTTCCTAATTAAAAAAATTTTTTTTAATCCTATACTAATCCTATAAAATGTTTTCCCTAAATATCTCTACTAAATTGATTAATTATTTTAGATAAATTTACTAGTAGTAATTATCAAACAGAAAAAAGAAGGAGATTATATGTCAAATAAAAATGAATTTCTTGATAATAAAAAATATACTTTTGCATATTATCCCGGTGATTCATTTTTTCATAAATTAAATCCAATCTCCAAATTAATTTTTGTAATTTTACTCACTATTCTAATCTTTTTCATTAGAAGTCTTATATTATTATCAATTATCAGTTTTTCAATTATTAGTTTTGCATTGATAAGTGGAATTTCTTTAAAAGATCTAATTCATAAAATCAGATTTATTATGATTGTGATGCTCTTCAGTGTTATTTTAAACATCTTTTTTAATTCGATTCCTAAAGGACAGGAACAAGTGTTATTTTATTTATTCGGATTAGATTTTTTACCAATAAGAAGATTAGCAGTATATTTTGCCACTAAAGCATTTCTTATTGTTATAACATTGTTCACATCCTCAATAATATATACTAATACTACCACAATGAAAGATTTTGCTTATTCTTTGATGAAATTAAAAATTCCATATAAATTCTGTTTCAATTTTATGGTGGGAATAAGATATATTCCATTAATTGAAAGAGAAGCTAAAGTTATTGCTATGGCTCAAAAAGCTAGAGGTTTTGGAAGAGAAAAAGTGAATTCTATTAGAAAAGCATATAATTTCATTTTTGAAAGATTGATCTCCACACTTATTTCAATACTTAGGAAAGGTCATATTACTTCAATATCAATGGAAAATAGATGCTTTGGAATATATAAAAATCGTACAAATCTAATAGAAGTTAAATTTAAGAATAAAGATTTTATTTTTATTGCCCTTAGTCTTATTCTCTTTATTTTTATTATGATGTATACATTGAATTTTATTTCCTTACCAAATTTTCCCTCGTTGTATAATATAATCAAATCAATCTAATAATTTCTGTTCTATATCCTTGTTTCTTGTTTCTTTTTATTTTAATATTTTTTTTTCTAAAAATTATTCCTTTATTACCATTATTACTAAATTCTATCGTTATTACCGACCATACATAACACTTAAATTAAATCCACAACAGTACTAAATATCTAATTTAAAATATTAAAAATAGATGGAAAATGCAGAAAAATTATAAAATCGCTTCAGTAATAATTTTAATTGCAGTTGTTGGTACTGGTTTGGGAATTGGAACTTATTTTATTCTTTCTTCTCAAAATCAAGATGATACTGCTATAACGTTTTCTGGTGATGGAACTACTAATATATTTAAATTTTCAATGGAAGAATTAAATTCTACAAAGTATGAACAAATTATTAATCAACAATTT
>CAZBEU010000039.1:0-5206 GCA_964491005.1 uncultured archaeon
TCTCTTTCCAAACACTCCAAGGAACAATTGGAAGATCATTAGTTAACAAATTAAGAGCTATTTTACTATAATTATATGCTGAAGCTAGTTGAAATTCAACTGTATTAGGATCAATAACTACAATATCTAAAAATCGATATAATTCATTACTAAATTTCTGGGTTTGGTTAGCTAATTTATAACTCATAACTACATCTGTTGCAGTAACAGGGCTACCATCTGACCACGTAGCGGCAGAATTAATACTTACGGTTATTGTATTTCCATTAGGGCCCCATGTTGGTACACCTGTTGCGATAACTGGGATCCAATCTCCTGTATATGTGTTCTGACCCCATAATGTTTCATACATAAGACAAACCCATGGACCTGGAGCTACTGAGAATGGTTTAAACGCTCCTAGACTTGAAATTGCTCCAGAACTCCAAATAATTTGATCTCTAGGAGGTTCTTCTGTAATAATATCTGGAATAGAAGCATAACTTGGAGTAAATGGAATCATAAAGACAAAAAGAAATGCGATTACTATTGGTATTTTTATTATACTTTTCATTTATATTTAATCATCTATTTAATTTTTGTCAATTATTTTTAAATAATTTAATATTATTTTTTACCACTAATAAAGGTATATGGGAAAATATTGAATATCACTTCTCAATTATATTTGTCTTCTAATATAAAGGATAAGAATACTTAAAGATTTTAATTATAATAAATATAGCAAAACCATTGAATACGTAGAATTACCAATAAGATATTTGAATATTTCTCATATGATTAAAGAATACATTTTATGCTTCTTTTTACAAAATTATTAAATGTTTTTTGATTAAAAAAGATAAAAAGAAAATAAATTAAAATTTAATTGTTTATTTTACATTTAAATATTCATTCATTTCAAGAAAACTACTGGTTCTAATAATAGCAGCTTTAAGAAATTGGAATCCAATATCATAAGTGGAACCGTCGCCTGCAATATGAATAACCCAAGGAATTTCCTGATTACTTAATCCCTTTGTTTTTAAGATTTTCTTAGTAGTTGAAATTGCATCTGCTACGGTAGACCCAGATTCAAAAAGATGATGTACCCAAGGGACATTCCAAGATGTAAAATTATCTTTAGATGTAGATACCTCAGAACAACTTGTATTATTTACATATACTATATTCTTTCCTGCTACTGCTTGAGCTGCTGTTGCTAATTGATTTAAAACCATACCTGCTCCACACCCTGGACACAATCCATGTCCTGGTTGTAAGTGATCTTGAGGTTCTAAATTTTTTCTATTAACTTTATAGAAATCAATAGCTTTATCAGCTGGAAAATTTTCAATTAATGTTCTAATTTTATTATTTCTCTGTTCTGTCATATAGATAATTTCATCTATTTCTTTTTCTCGAAACTCGGGTTTAAAGAGATGACTAAATTTACCCATAGATTTAAGATATTGAACAAATTTTTCTTTATCAATATCTAATCCTTTATAGTATGAGAATTTAGGAATGCCATCTTCCACTCGAATTGTATATAGCGGCCAATATCCACAATCAGTTGCTAATTTAGAGATAGCTATTGCAGCTGATGCTCCATGTCTCCATCCTCTCATACAATCAGAATAGGCTTGAAGAAAAGCAGATCCATTTGATTTTAAAGCATCTGCTACTTTTCCCATAAAATCTGCGGGATAAGCAGGATTTAAAGTTGCTAGGAATAATTTTTTCGTTCCATAAAATGCAAAAGGCGTGACAAGGTCTTGTTTCACTCCAATCTTTCCTGGAATTTTTTCTCCTGCAGGTCCTGTAGTGGTACTTGCGAAAGGTGGAGTACTACCGCTTTCTTGTATGCCCGTATTCATAAATGCCTCATTGTCATAATTAAAAAATAGAACATTGCATTTTCCTTCCCTTTTAAGAATTTCATCAAAATCTATAATATTTCTTTCTGGTTTTGACATTTATTGATCAACTCCTTCTATTTTTCCTTTAGTTTCTCTCACACCTAAGTATGAATAGAGTGGTCCTTTCATATCATTTACTGTTTCCATTTTCTTTTTGGCGACAGTAAATTCATCTCGAGTTACATCTCTACCACCCAAACCAACAATAAAGCTCCTGAATAAAGTTCCTAATGGATATAGAGCACTTGCAACTGACATTGCAAATGGAGGTAACATACCATTTAAAGCATCACTCTTTTCCAAGAGAATTAATTTCTCTATATTATGTTCTTTAACAATTTTCCTTAATTCTTCAACTGGAAATGGTCGATAAGCCCTTAATTTTATAAGTCCTACATCTTTATTTTTGGTCATCCAACTAATTATATTACCACTCATTGAACCCATTGTACAAAAAGCGGTTTTTGATGAATTATCTAGATTGTATGTTTCTATTAGATTATATTGTCTTCCTGTTTCGGATTTAAATTTATCAAAAGCACCTTGGATTTGTCCTAAAACAGGTTTTTTGGCTTCTTCAAGAGCAGCTCTACCTTCCATAAAATACCCTGGAGTGACTATACCTCCCCAAGTGCCTGGTTTAGAAGTATCAATCGTATGTCTTGGTTTTTTGGGTGTCATACGTAATACTGTCTCATCTGGAACTAATGTTAATTTTTGTACAGAATGAGATATAATAAATCCATCATGAACAAATATTGTTGGAAATAATGAATCATCAGCAATCATTACTGAAAGAATTGCAGCATCATATGTTTCTTGAACATTTTCAGAAACAATGATATTCCAACCAAGTTCAGAATTAACTTGAGTATATTCCCATTGATTCCAGATACTTAAATTAGGAGCATTAAAGGCTCGAGCACTAATCATCATAGTTAATGGCAATCTCCATCCAACTGGCATTGGAAGGCCTTCAGTCATTAGTAAATATCCTTGGCTAGCTGTGGCTGTAAATGTTCTTGCTCCAGCAGCACAGGCTGCTGTTGCATAACTCATCGCTGCAAGTTCAGATTCTGTATTAACAAATGCTGCTTTTAATCTACCTTGATTAACAACATCAGCTAATCCTTCGACGGATTGAGTTTGTGGAGTAATTGGAAACGCACAAATAACATCAGGATCGGTTTGTGTAATGCCTCCTGCAACAGCATAATTACCAATCATAGCTGTTTCAATTGGTTCTTTTATTTCTTTGAAAAATATTTTCATTGGTTCTACAGACATTTTTTTTCACCTCTTCTATTGCGGAGCGGCACATGAAGCCGGTCCTTGTTTTAATTTTTTAGTAATAGCTTTTACAGGGCAAATTTCTAAACAATTTAGACATGATTTACAATGTTCTTGATCAATACCAATCATATGCCAGAGTCCATCATCTCCTTTTTCCCTTAGAATAGCAAAATCAGGGCAAATAAACCAACATTGAGCACAATCTGTACATACATCTTTATTCCAGATCATATCCCATTCTCCCCATGATCCTGTATTAACAGTGCTACTACCCATGTCTATTATAGTTTCATCGCAATACCATACTCCTGCTTTATCTAATTCTTTATATCCAGGTAAATCTGGAGATACTTGTTGCCATGGGATTTTTGTATCTATTGAAAAATCAAGTTTTGGAGCATTTTCAGTTTCATAGATGCAGGTTTCATCATATGCCTTTTTTATTGCATCGATATTTTTTCCGGCTATTGAACCTTTAAATCGCATCATAATAGCATCAGCTAAAGCATCAATAGAAAACATTGGCATCACTCTTACAATTGCGCCTAAGACAATTGTATTTGTGATATTTCTTCCTAATATTTCCATAGCGATATTTAGAGCATCAATTGTAGCTATATTAATATCCTTTCTTCCAACTAATTCTTGTAAAGATAGTTGATCCATAGTTGTATTTACAATTAACCATCCTCCAGGAGCAAGCCCTGCAACAACATCAATTTCACCAAGGAGAGATGGATCTAATACTGAAACAACATGAGGAGCATATACCTGCTCATTATTTCTTACTAAATCATCGTTCAAACTTAATCTTACATAACTCTCTGTTGGACTACCCATCCTCTCTGCACCGAATTTTGGTTGACAAACACCATAACCGTGGAATGCTTCAACACAGAGATTTGCCGCTGAAACCGCCCCTTGTCCTCCACGTCCGTGAAACCTTAAGTTCACGCAGTAATCCTTAAGAGTGTTTTGAAGTTCTTCTTTAGTTAACATATTAATTCAATTTTATAGTTTTAGAATAAATTGATTAAGACAATGAAGTAGAAAATTTTAATTTAATGAATACGAATTATAACCTTAAATATTTCGGAAAATATACTATTTTCGACTAATAGAATTAATTTTGACTATGCTTGGTTGTATTACTTTTTTTTAGTTAATTAATCTATTTTGTAGAAATTTAGTCCAATAAACCTTAAATATAGTTATGTGCAATTATCATTATTATTTAAATCCAGAAAAAAAAGAGCTATAAAATAGGAATTACCCAAATTGTAATAAAGAAGGATTTAATGAACAGGTATGTTTGCAATGTGGATATAATTCACTTAAAGATACGGCTATGAAACCTTAAGCAAAAAATACAATATCTAAGATCTGTTTTATAATCAGTTTATTTTGTATTGTATTATGTATAACCTCAATTAATTTTTATAGATTTCAAATTTTAGCTGAAGAGAATTTCATTATTCAATACTATATGGGAATATTTTTTAATTCATTTGGTATAATCTTAGGTATAGTTTCAGAAATATTGTATGTATATTCTACAAGAAAACAAGAAATTAATAAATTGCAAAATATGGTAGAAAAGTTTTCAATTATTGGGATTCTTGGTAATATTATATGTCTATTTTTTGGTTTAATGCCACTATTGATACGATTATAATATAGGATTAGGTTTATGCGAAGAAGATTTAAATGATAGAGAACAACATATAAATATCATTCCAGATATTATTGGAAATCTTTCCTTTTTAAAAACTTTTTATTACTATAATCAAAATTTTGAAAACCTTCCTGAATCCTTTGGACAACTTAAGAATCTAAAGAAAATATATATAGGTAGCATTTTTTTAAGGAGGCTTCCAAGATCTATTGGAAATTTGGAAAATCTTCAACAATTATTCTTAAATCAAAATGAAATAGAGAATATTCCTGAATCTTTTGGAAAATTAAAAAAATTAAGATTTTTAGAATTAAAGGGAAATAGTATTACTAATCTT
>CAZBEU010000040.1:0-2463 GCA_964491005.1 uncultured archaeon
TTATTCATTAATGTGGCCAATACTGTTAGAAGTAATTGTTTTTGGTTTTATTATTGGTGAATTATTAGAAAAATATAATCCAATAGTTACATCTAAAATACTCTCAAAACACCAACGTAATCATACTATAATAATTGGATATCAACATCTTTCATTAAGGATTATTGAGTATTGTATAGAGACTAAACAACCATTCGTTATTATAGAGGATGATGCGGAGTTAGTTGAAGATTTGATTTCTGGAAGTCATCCTGTAGTAGTTGGAGATGCTACAAATCCTCCCAATCTTGAATCTGCTAATGTAAAATACGCAAAAGAAATATTTATTTGTGTAAACGACGCAAGAACTGCAATAATTTGCTCGGAAAAAATTAGGTCTTTGAATAAAGATTGTTGTATCTATGTTAGAGCTTTTGAAGATCATATTAAAGAATATCTAATGCAATCTCCTCTAAATGCTTTTTCATTCTCTACTTCAGAATTAGCAATGAATAACATTAAAAATTGGACAAAAAATAAAAAAGGTAAAATAATTGTAATAGGACGTGATCATTTAGCACAAAGAATTGCTCATTACATTTCATTACAGCCAAAACATGAAGTATATCTTTTTGATGATGAACATGATGGGATTGTATTTGCAGAAAATTCCCAATTACATATTATAAATGAATGTGCTTGCTTTATTAGTGATTTTAAACCACATTTAGATTTAAAAGACGTAGTTCAAGTATTTATTTGTTGGAAAGATGATTCAGAATTTGATAAATCTCTTTATTTAACTTCTAAATTACATCTACTATATCCTCATATTGAGATTATTGTAAGAATATATGATGAGGAATTAATTAATTTAGTAGAAAGGTATAATGCAAAAACTTTTTCATCATCTAAATCAGTTTTTAATTTACTGCAAAAAGAAGTAAAACTAGATTCTGCGATTTATTCACAAAAATAATTTATAAAGTTCATAACTTTAATTTTTTTAAAAACTTTTTAATTTTAAAAATTATAACTATATAATTATGAATATAATTCGTTCATTAATTGATATACATTTAAAAATAAGAGAATATAAAGCAGCCTTTTACTTTCTTTTCTTATTTTGGTTAATGGGGTTTATAACTTTCTTCTTTACTGAAACCACAGAAAATTTTCTTAGTATTTTCCTAATTTCTTTAGGAATACGCAATTCTATAAAGGGAGGGGATTTTGCTGGTTTTTATTCATTAATGTGGCCAATACTGTTAGAAGTAATTGTTTTTGGTTTTATTATTGGTGAATTGTTAGAAAAATATAATCCAAATATTACATGTAAAATACTTTCAAAACATCAATATAACCATACCTTAATAATAGGATACCAACATCTTTCAGAAAGAATTATTGAACACTGTATTGAAAATCATCATAAATTTGTAGTTTTAGAAGATGATGAAGAACTCGTTGAAGATTTAATTAGTAGTGGTCATCCTGTAGTTATTGGAGATGCAACTGAAACTTCTAATTTAAAATTTGCAAATATAGAACATGTGAAAGAAGTATTTATTTGTATAAATAATGTTAGAATTGCAATTATTTGTACTGAAAAAATTAGAGAGTTAAATAAAAATTGTCCAATTTATGTAAGAATTTTTGAAGATCATATTCAAGAATATATCAGAGAACCACCACTTAGCGCTCATCCATTTTCTATTTCAAAATGGTCTATGAATCAAGTGATTAAATGGACTGAAAATAAAAAAGGAAAAGCAATCGTGATTGGACGTGATTATCTTACTCAAAGTATTGCTTATCATATATCATTACAAGCTGAAAGAGAAGTATATTTCTTTAATGATGAATCTGATGGAATTGTTTTTCCAGAGAATCCACAATTACACATAATAAATGAATGCGCATGCTTTCTCAGTGATTTAAAAGATCACGTGAATTTAGAAGAAATTACTCAGGTTTTTATATGTTGGAAACGAGATTCTGAATTTGATGATTCTCTGTATTTAACGTCAAAATTGAATCTAAGATTCCCCAATATCGAGGTATATGTAAGAATATTTGATGAAGAATTGGTAAATTTAATTAGTAGATATAATGCTAAAACATTTTCATCTTCAAGTTCAGCATTTAAACTTTTACAAAATGAAGTTAGAACAAATTCAGCAATATATCCAAAATCTAAACGATAAAATTAATGTTATAAAGATTTTTTTTAATATCATACATTTATATAAATATAAAATTAAAATTGGTATTCGAATATTCGATTAAAATTTCATATTTTAAAAAAATCCCTTTTTTTTTTAGAATTTAATATATATTTATAATATAAAAATTAAATTGTTTTTTTCATCTCAAAAATTACTATATTTCTTTTTAACTTATGAACTATTATTTAAGTTTTTAGATTAATAATCATCTTTAAATAGATCAATGCTAATAGTTATTAGCATAAAACATTATCTT
>CAZBEU010000041.1:0-2706 GCA_964491005.1 uncultured archaeon
AAAAAATAAAATTATAAATTTGAAATTGAAATTAAATTTCTTTTAAGTAGACCTAAAGATGCTCTACCATCAACACCAGCAAGAGCTATTAGTACTAGTTTTTCTGATCCTACTAATACAGCAAAACCTTCTTCTAATTCAATAGTAGTATTTTTAATTTTACCTTTTTTAATATCTGTTCCTAAAAGATTAGAGTCACTTAGTATCTGAGCGCATGCTTTTGCTATTTTTGAGTGATTCATATCTGTTATTGTTTGTCCTATAATTACCTTACCACTAGGTTCTGCTGCTATTAATCCTTCACATTCTGGTACAATATCCATTAGTTCAGCTAATTTCTGTTCAATTACTTGTTTACTCATAATTCTCAAGAATCCTTTTTAGAAATTTAAAATTAAAAATAGTATTTACTTTAACTTAAATACATATATCATCATAAAGAATATTAAATTTATTAAATCTTGCAAAAAAATAATATTTACAACTTTTTAAAAGAAATTATGATAAATAAAAATTGAATATTATCCAAAAGAAAAATTTTTATATATCATTAATACTACAAAAATAATTAATTTTACAGAGTTTATCCAAAAAACAGGGTGATTTTGAATAATATTAACTAAATATTATAAAATAAGGAAAGGAGATATTTTACTTTAAGATAATGAGAATCAAATTAGCTTCTAAAGCTATCATTATTTCGCCTTTTCCAGTCTCTAATCTAATAAATTTCAATGATCCTTCATTTAAGGCGGTAACAACTTGTTTTCCTTTACCTATTAATGATGTAACAAAAGCAGATATTTCTTCAGTCACATCAATTTCAAGATTTGATTTTATTGGTAAACCACTTGAGTCACAAATAATAACCCCTCGTACTCCTTCTTTATCTTCAAACCTTCTAATAATAGCTTTTACTTCATTAACATCAATCAATTTAAATTCTCACAATATAGTAATTATTTTTTAATAATAATAATAAATTCAATCTTTAAAAATTATTGTATAACTAATTGTTAATTACTTATCAAGAAAAAGGATAGAAACATAAATAATTTAAAATAAGAAAAAAAATGTTTTTCAATATTGTTATTTTTTAAAATTTGACATTATTTGAAAAATATCAATTCTCTTTATATAAACCTAATAAAAAATATAGTTATTAAAAAAACCCTTAAAATAAGTCAAATTATATCATTGATAAAATTGATGAATCTTGATTAAATCAAATATTTATTTTTTTATAAGTAATTATTTACAAAAATTTATAAAAAAGACTTACGGAATAGATTAAAGTTTTTTTCTTCTTTTATAGTAGTGACTCCCATATGTCCTGGAAAGATTATATAATTATCTGTAAAAACTGAATTGTAGATTATTTTATTTTTAATACTTTTTATAATCTGTTCTTTATCTCCTCCTTTAATATCGGTTCGCCCGATACTTCTCCTAAATAGGAGATCACCTGTAAAAATTATCCCATCCCCTTTGAATTCTTTAAACTTTTTAATATCATTAGAATAGAAAGATAATGATCCTGGGGAATGCCCTGGAGTTTCCAATACTTTTAGAGTAATATCACCAATAACTAAATCTTGATTTTCTTCTAACCATTTATCTGCTATTTTAATATTAAATAATCCTGAATCAAATTCTTTTTTAGAATACATTAGAGGTATATTAAACTTTTTTATTATTTTTTCTGCTTTAAAAATATGATCAAAATGACCATGTGTTAATAGCAATCCAATTGGATTCAGATTCATATCAAGAATTTTTTTATTTATAATCTCAAAATCTCCACCAGGATCAATAATATATACTTCTTTGGTTAAATCGCTACCAATAATATAACAATTAGTCCCTAAAGGCCCAACAATTAGTTTTTCAAGAACCATTTTATGTATTTTGTTAATTATATCCAATTATTAACTATAAAAAGTAATTTAAAGAATAAAAATTAATGAATTATATCTAGATGATATTATATTATTAAAAATTTTTGAGAAAAAGATGATTATAACTATAGCTTTAGCACAAATAAATATTCAGGATGGTGATAAAGAAAAAAATTTAACTAAGCTCTTATCTATTTTAGATTCAATAAAATCATATCATAATATTCCAGATATAGTCTGTTTTCCAGAATTATTCACAACAGGATATGATTTAAAAAATGTTCATAAATATGCTGAAGAATTTCCTGGTGAAACTTTAAATATAATTAAATCAAAATCTCAAAATAATTTTATTGTTATAGGTTCAATTCTTGAAAAAGAAAAAGATCTCTTCTTTAATACTGCTTTTATTCTTGGTAAAAATGGAGGATTATTAGGAAAATACAGAAAAACTCATCTTTTTCAACCAATGAAAGAAAATGAATATTTAACTCCTGGAAATTCTATAAATATATTCACCATACCAGAATTAAATAATTTAAAAATAGGTTTAGCTATTTGTTATGACCTTAGATTTCCAGAGCTTTTTAGAAAATTGGCCTTACAAGGGGCACAATTAATTTTTCTTCCTTCTGAATTTCCATCACCAAAAAATGAAATTTGGAAAATATTGATAAAAGCCAGAGCAATTGAAAATCAATTATTTATGATTGGTATCAATCGTGTAGGAAAGGGGAATCAAGATTCATTCTTTGGAAATTCAATAATTACTGATGGTGATTCTCATAAAATTTTAGGAGAAAAAGAA
>CAZBEU010000042.1:0-2008 GCA_964491005.1 uncultured archaeon
ATCAAGTTTTTTCAAAATTTGTATTATTTTTGAATATAAATTAAAAATTACTAATATACTTGAAAATTTAATAAACTTATTTTCCAATATCTTATTTATATCATTATATTCTTCATATAATTTGGTTAAATTATTACATAATTCAGAATATAGTTCAGCTATCCTTTCTTGACCAAATTCTAAATATAATTTTGATATTTTATTATATATTTTTATTGTTCTTAGATATGATTTCTTGATAAATAATTCTTCATTCCATGATGAATTTATATAATTTACTTTTTTATTCAATCTATTATCTAATTTAATATCACTTTTAATAATACTCTCTTCTATTGAATTTTGTTCAAAAATTAATAATTTTCTAGATTTATCATAAGTGTTTTTTACAACTACATTTTTTTTATCTATATAAATCTCTTTTTTTATCCATTTCCAAGCAATTGGAACAGCTACAGTTGAACTAATGGATATTAAAATTATAATTGAGATTACTATAAAATTATTTATATGATCCTCACTAAATACTATTATAAACCCCTGATATGTATTTTTATTATTAAAATTATCAAATATTTCTATAATATAAGAATAATTACCTTCAGTTTTCGGTGATTTTAAAGAATATTCCCAAATTTCAGTATTAGGAATATTTATCATGGAATAATTTGAATAATCAAAAATAAGAAAAATGTTTCTAATTCCATTATTATCTATAGCTTTTATAGTAAAATTAAGATAAATATCACCCTTAATAGAATCTTCTGGTAATTTTATTATTTGATATTGAGGTATTGTAAGATCTATAACTACTGTAATCGAATCGTTAAAAATATTCCATTTATTTATGTTAAATCTAGCATGTATTCCATATGGAAAATAACCAGTTCTATTAGGCGTCCAAAGAAATTCCCATTTTTCTGTTTCATTAATTTTCATCATCGAAGAATTTGTATTATCAATAATCATATATACTTGCTCCCAATTTTGAGGATCTAACACGTTTATTTGAATTAAAACTGAATATCCTAATTCAACAGGATCTGAACTTTCATAGTGTTCTGAGAAGTCTGCAGATGATTTCAGATTCCTCTCATTCATGTTATAATTTCTAATATTCTTTTCAAACACAAGAAAAAAAGGATAAATAATTAGAAAGAAGATAACTATAATATAATGAATTTTATAAAAAAATATATTTAATTTGAATCTACACTACCTCCTAATACCTTAATCATAATTAGATAATCATCTCTATTTTAGAATAAAATAAAAAAGATTATTCTCCTTTTTTTTGTCTAATAAAATATAAAATCCTTATAAATCTAGTAAAAAATATTATTATTTATATATATTTTAATTAAAAAAAAAATACAGTTTAGGAAATATTTTGAATTAACTAAATTTCCCAAAATTTTATCTGAATTTTTAATTCACAATAACTATTATAATTTGATAGAAAATTATTAAAAACTTTTATTGTGATATATTTTTAAAGGATATATTCTTTCTGATAAGATAATCATATTGGATATTAATACCCCCATTTCACCATCTATAAATCTATAAAATTAATTAATACGCACCTTTCACTTTAGTTTTTCATTAAAATACTCAATTTTTCCATGGAAAAAAGATTTTTTATAAATTCATTAGTAAATTAATTACAATATAACTATATTTTAAAAATTTTAATATTATGAGTCTGATCTATTATTAAAACCATCTGAAAAATAAATAAGAAAAATATATGGATTGAGAACTGTAAGAATCATTAAAAAATAATTTCAATTTATATTATTGCCAAAAAAAATGCAGAAAATAGAAGATATTGCGAAAAATAATAACTTTAAAATGACTTCCGATTCTTCTAGAAGAAACATATTTGATTATATTCGTAGAATCAAATCATTTAATTAAATAATAATTTAATTCAATATAGAAAAAGATAAATATGTGTAATCACATATATTCACATAATAATAAATGATATAAATTTAAATGAATA
>CAZBEU010000043.1:0-2778 GCA_964491005.1 uncultured archaeon
CATAATAAGATAAAAGATATTACTAATGAACTATCAAATTTACAAAGTTTAAATTATCTAATGCTTAATGATAATTTTATATAGATCATTACAGATTCATTTGGTAAACTTAATCAATTAATAAAATTAAATTTATCAAATAATGTTTTAACTTCAGAATCTTTGATTCCTATCTACAGGTTAAAAAATCTAAAGGATCTTAATATCTCAAATAATAGGGATATTTCCTACCTATCAGAAGATATAGGAAACCTGAATAAATTGGAATCTCTAAATATTAATGATAACCAGTTTCACTCAATTCCAACTTCTATATGGAAATTAAAGAATTTAAACTCACTTATTCTCCGAAAAAATCCTTGGGATGATGAAACATCAGAACTTATTAATCGAGATCTACAATTTATTTTAGAGTATTGCAGAAAAAAAGCGAATATACATATCTTTTTCAGTCATACTGTTGAAGATTTTAATAGATTTAAATTGCAGGATTTAATAAATTTCTTGGAGAGCCAATCTGAGATATATGAAGTCTTATATTGTGAGAGAGATCTAACAGGAAATATTGACCAATTCATGCGTGAAAATATTCCTAAAAGCAATCTTTTACTATTTTTTGCAACAAAGAAATCTGTTTTTGATTCTAAAGATTGTCAAACAGAAATAAAATTTGCACGAGAAAATGATATTGAAATAATTCCTGTAAGAACAGATGAAGTGAATTGGGATGATTTAAATAATGTAGGTTTAAAAAGAGAATTAGGTAAAGATTATAATACAAATTTGGATTATTTTGGAGATGAACTTTATAAATATATAAAAAACTTCAAACATAATATAAATCTTTTTGAAAAGGATAAGGCAAAAATAGACAAGATAAAATTCAAAATTAAAAACGAATATGAAAGAATAATAAACTCAACAATAGTGGAAAACTATTTAATAAATAACTATAGTAAAATCTTAGAAAAACTCGATGATAATAAGAACTATAAAGAAAATATATTAGAAATTTTTAAGAAATTAATGGAAATAAAAGATAACTAGTGAACTACTACAACCTGAAGGTTATAGCTTCCTACGAGAGCACAATCGCTTCTACTACGGACTGGCCTGTATATCGTAGAAAACCCTTCCAATTTTCCAAGAAGGATTCCTCGTTCACAGAGGGTTGATGCGATAGGAACTCATACTTCTTTTCTTTTTTACGTAAAAGAAATTTGACCATAATATTGATTGCTGAATTGAGATCCCGGTCAATATGATTTCCACAAGCACAAATAATAATTCGTTCATGAATAGAACGTTTCTTTTTTCTTCCACAATTACAGCACACTTGGGTTGTAGCTGATTCATTAATTTTTATTACTCTTTTACCTATTTTTTCTGCTTTATAGGTTAAAAATTGGATAAATCGAGCCATAAATCCTGTGTTTTGAACGGAATGATTCAATGTTTTTTTCTGTTTGTTTATTCTTGCGTTTCCTGTACTTTTCTTCTTTTGAGCCATTTTTTTTACCTTCAATTTCCCTACAATAATCGTATTTGCCTTGGTATTAGAGATTATTTGTTTTGATAACCAATGTTGATAATCTCTGAGTTGATGAGCACATGTTCTTTTCATTTTCGATACTTTTTGATGATACCAATTCCACCTCTTACTATATTTCTTGCAATGGTCTCGTTTTGATTGCACTTGTTCAATCTTTTTTTTCCAATAGAGATCTGCTCTTCGATTTTTAAAGTGAATGGATTTTCCAACGATATTTACTCCAGCTGTCTGGGAAATTCCAATATCATAAGCTTGAAAGAAGAAATTATCGAAGTATTTGGGTGGATTGAAGTCATAGGTAATTGATACAAACCATTTCTTACTTACTTGAGATATTTCTACTTGTTTCATTTTTTCTTGCGGAATGAGATGAGAGGGAAGAATAAAGCAAAGAATAACACCCATCTAACAATTTATTATCAATTGGTGAAAACCATTCACTTGCATATATCTCCACGTTATAACTATATGTTCCTGAATGACCAGATGTGTAATTATAAGATTTTTGACCCAGACCATCAATGGTAGCAATTTCTTTCCATGCTTCATAATCTCGACTTTCGAATACTTTTGTATAGTATCCATAATAATTTTCTTGTTCAAACACATTCCAATTGAGTGTTGTTGATTCACCAAGTTCAATATTCGTATTTGCTATACTGAGATTACAGTCACTTTTAACAATAATATTATTAGAGACCTCTGACGCGACAAGCCATTTCCCACTAATTACATGAAAATAATTACCAGGAACAATCCATTTTTGTTTTTTAACAGAATATTCTCTTAATTCAAATGTATATACTCCTGGTTCATTTAAGGGAATAGTTATGCGTAAATTACCAGCACCTCCTAATTTAGTACTATAATATTCATACTCATGATTATTTTTACTTATCCATATTTCTGTTCTATAATCAGTATATCGATAACCATTTTCATCATTTGGAAGTGTTATTGGACGCCATCTAATTGTTATACTTTGTCCCACGTCAATTTCATTAGGAGATACGGACATATTTAAAACGCCGCCATCCGCTAAAGAAAGAGCTGTAGATCCAAAAATAGAAACAATATTGATTATAAATACTCTAACTATAAATGTGAACAAATTTGGACACGGGGTCCTCACTTGTTCTAACCCGTCGTTAGAGGAAACGGGCGATTAAGATGAATCATGATGTAGTACATCCGCATGAATATACTTGTTGCTGAACTAATAGGGC
>CAZBEU010000044.1:0-2685 GCA_964491005.1 uncultured archaeon
GTTTTTTATTCGGAATAGATCGTCATAAAGATAATTCCTTGTAAGGATTTCAAAAATTCATAAAACATTTTAAAGTAGGAATGATATTCTAATAACTAATTATCTCTATAATAATAAAAATTTGAGAAAAATGCTAATAAGCGAAGTTATAGGTATAGAAGAAAAATATGTATCTTTACTTAAAAAAGAAGGGATAACGCATATAGAGGAACTTTTACCATTATCTACATACAAACTTAAACAGATAGCTGAAAAAACAGGAATTCCTGTTAAACTTTTAGATACATGGCAGGAATATGCAGATCTGATGAGAATTGAAGGAATTACATCAGAATATGCTTTTGCTATAAATGAGATAGGGATTGATTCTGTAAAGGAATTGGCGAATAGAAATGCAAATTCAACTTTAGAAAAACTGTCACTATTTCAAAAAAAGAATCCTAAAATATTAAAAAAGACGCCATCTATAGAAGAAATTGAATTATGGATAAAACATGCTAAACAAATAAAAGATCTACCTCCCACAACAAAACCTAAAAAGGAGAAAAAAGAAAAAGAGGATTTTGGGAATTATGGACCTGAATATTGGAATAATAAATGGATTAAATCTCCAATAATATATACTGGTAGAGCTTTACGGGGAGAAGAATACAATACACAAATTGATGTTGATGTAAAGGCATTTATTAAAAATAATGATGAGATTTTGAATTATATTATTCAAGAAAGAGACTTAAAAAAACCAACTCACAATGAAACAGCTCTCGCATGTCAGCAATTTGTTTGTAATTTCCTAAAATATAAATTTGATGAAGAATCTTCTGAATGTCCTGAATTTTGGCAATTTCCATTTGAATCTATTCAATTTGGTATAGGGGATTGTATTGCTCATTATGAAGAAATTTATACGAAAGAAGGAATAAAACAAATTGGAGATTTGAAAGTTGGAGATATTATATTATCTTATGATTTTAAAAATAAAGAATTTTGCTACAAACCAATCACTAAGATATGGGAAAAAGGTAAATTAGAAATATGTAGAGTTCTCCTTAGGAATGGTCAAACTCTCGATGTTTCTGAAAATCATCCTTTTTGGATACGACAAAATCAAAAGGAAAGTTTTTATGAAAAAATCTATTTAAAAGATATAGATTTATCAAAATGGTGGAAAAGAAAAACACCTATAGCAAAAAAGATACCTTATGAAATAGTAGATATTGAATGGATAACAGAAGAATTAAGTTTTGTTATAGGTCATTTTCTTGCTGAGGGATGGCATGAGAAAGATGGAAAGATTAGATCATCAGGATATGACTTACTTGATGAAATAATTCCCATTTTAGAAAAAAATGAGATCCCTTATAGTGAATATACAAATACCTCAAGTGTGCCATGTATTACATTTTTAAAATCTGAATTCAAATCATTTTTAAGATTATTTAAAGAAAATAGTTATAATATTCATATTCCAGAAGAAATATTTCACTTACCAGAGAAAAAATTAGAAGCATTAATTAATGGTTTTTATCTTGGAGATGGTCATAATGGAAATTATCCTGATAAAAGAGAATATGTTTCAAATAAACAAGAAGTGCTTTCAACATCTTCTAAAAGATTAGCAAATGATATCCAGAGAATTGGATTGCAATTAGGAAGAACTTTTCACATATGGAAACAAGTAAAACATGGTGGTCTTGGAAAAAAACCAATATATAGAATAACATATAATCCTAAAAGCCATTTTCTTAAAGATTTTGGATATAAAAATATAAGTGAAGTTTCAATAAGAGAATATGAAAAGATTGGAACAACTAGAATGTTAGATTTTGAAGTCAAAGATACAAATTCTTATGTTTTTAAAAATGGAACAATAGGACATAATTGTGAAGATGGAGCTATTCTTATTGCTGCACTAATGATAAATGCAGGAGTTCCTTCTTTTAGAGTTAAGGTATGCGCTGGGAGTGTTTTAGCAGATCCTAAAGTTGCACCTTCTGAAGATAACATAGGTGGTCATGGTTATGCTATTTACCTAGCAGATAGAAAGGATTCTGACCGTGGGCTAGAATGGGTTATATTAGATTGGTGTTACTTACCAGATCCCGAGATTCAAATTAATAAGAAACCTCTAGCAAAGAATGGGGGAACAGAGAGTGCTTATCAAGATGTTTGGTTTACATTTAATGACGAATTTAGTTGGAGCCAAAATGATTTTGAAATTACTCAAGGGAGAATAAGCAATAAGCAAAAAACAAAGAAAAAAGAAGTAGGTAGCGAAATTAAAAATATGGTTGAAAGAGTTTTAAAGGATCTTGGGTTAGATATAGAATAAAACTATTAAAATTCTTTTCCACATTTTTTACATTTATTTATTTTTCTATATATAATAACCGGAGTATAAGATATAATTCTATTTTTATCAATTATTTCCATAAGGGACGATCCTACAGCACCACAATTAGGACATAATTTTCTTAATGAATTCTCAGAATTTTCAACATACTCTTGAAATGAGTCTGTATTTGATCTTATTTTTCGATCTGAAAAGTTCCTATTTATTACAGGAACCGTTACTGTTTTAGGTTGTTTTAATTTTTTGATTTTATTTTCCTTAGATTTTAATTCATTTGTTAAAATGTTTATTTCAGAATACAATGGAGCTATTTTACGCTGTAATTGAAGATT
>CAZBEU010000045.1:0-3200 GCA_964491005.1 uncultured archaeon
GTAACATTTAGTAATTCAATGATGCGAGATCTAGTATGGGATCTCGGTCCAGGATTATCTACAATCAAGATCCAAGTTATTGAATCTCCATACTATAAAGAATCTCCAATTATAAATATTCCTCTCGAAATTCGCCCTCCAAATTGGATTAGATTTGGGGAAAAGAATATTAAAATTGACCTTATTGATCCATTTATAAATTCTTGGGGGTCCTCTTTCTATGGAGAGGAACAAATGCCTTTTGAATCAAATTATCCTCATTTTAAAGGTACATTTTGGATTGATCCTTCAATATCGCTCTTAGGTAAGGATTTATCTGTCCAAGATTATATACAAGCTAATTTAATGTGTACTGTTCAGAATAAGGATGGTTCAATTGACCAATTCCCTCTTAGAGAAGGTATTATGGTTAGACCTAGCAATTATGAAGGAATAATGCAATTTGATGTCGGCTTAGGTCCGGAAGATGCGTTTTTGATGGGATTAGATTGTGTTCTAAACTTCTCTTTAGATATTAGCTACAATCATATTGAAATTTTGGAAGAAGATCTTAGAGATACATTAATTTATTTACTTGATTTAAGATTAGAAAGAAATCCATCAACAAATAATCCTGAAGTGTTGTGGTCATTATATGATAATGGTTTAGAATCCTCTTTAATTCAAATTTTAAGTCAAGAAGAAGATGTATTTAATCTTGCCACAAATAAATTGAATCTAGGAGGAGAAAAAAATGGATTTACGTATGGTATTGAAACTCCATTCAATTTTGATAGGAATACCTCCATATATGCTTTAGATGATGATAACCCCTTATTAAATTTATTAGCTTTATCAAAGGTCCAACCAATTAATATTATTGGAAAAAGAGATAATGAACAATATGAGTTTAAATTAGGTGAAGACTGGGCTATTTTATATCCATCATCAAATTCCTTTAGTAATCAATCTGCGATTATTTTCCTTGATCAAGTACTTCCTGATAATAATACAGAATTTTACATTACATATCAATTTGAATTTGACTTTATAGATCATAATTATGGTGTTATGAAACTTGGTTTATCAAATCAAGAGGAGATTGGATGGATTAGTCTTAAACTTTCCTCTGAAAATATTTTAACCAGTAGTGATGAAAGTTATAGTTCAATGTATATTAAATTTGAAGAAGAATTTATTGGCGATGGAATTAAAGATACTTTCATATTAAATAATACAGTAAGTAGAATTACTCTTGAAGATTTTAAAATTTATAATAGTAATGAACTTGGTAATTTCAATAAAGAAATATATAAAAAACTAAATAAACCTCAAATAAGATTTGAGGATGCTCCTGAAGGTAGGTTTGTCATAGAATATGGTTTAAGATCTCAATATAATATTGGATATGGATTTCAAAAGAAAGGAAAATCATACTCTGATTCTGTAAGGTTAATATATAATAATCCTGAATATAAAAATCCAATTATTGATGATAAAAATACTATATATAATGGACTTGATCTTTCTGATCCAAGTCTTTATATTGGTCTTGATAAAGAAGAACCAACAATTTTAGAAGTTTATAATTTACCATTATTATACGCTCCTGAGATAAACCTTACATTCAGACTTGATCCAATTGTATATACAAAATCAAATGACATTAATATAGATGTTTATTATTTATTAGATGGTATTTTTGAATCTTATCTAACTGATTCATTTACAATTTCTTTAGATGATGAATATTTAGACTTAGAAAATGGGTATCTCTATAATTATAATAAGGATCTCCAAAGTTTATACGATACAAAAGATGGAAATTATTTTACTATGATAATATCTATTTCACATGCAAATTCAGATTCCGATCTTATACCTTTCATTATAATTGACCAATTTGATTATTTATGTGATGACCATCTTGTCGAAATGAATGATAGAATGCCAAGATTAAGAGACGGAAGTTTAGATGTTAGAACAACAATATGTACCCCACATTATTTCCAAATCTTTAGTTTACCATTCAGAGAGAGTATAGATCCAGGAATACCTATACCATCCTCACCATTTAATTTAATTGAGGATTCACAAGTTACTGTATCATTAGAAGATTTACCATATTCCACTTTAGTTGAACTTGATGTTGAAGACGAAGATCATTATAGAATCAACTATTTAGGAGATAAAGAAACTATACCTGTGATTTGGCAAGAAGGATCTGGTATTGATGTGAAAAATTATTATTATATGATCCCAAATTTGGGTTTATATACAGATGCTTATGATATTGAAGATACATTGTATCAAGAGGGATTTGTACAATTAAACTATGGTTCTGATTCAGATTATAAAACCACCTATAAGAAAACTATGAATATGGTGAGTAGATTTGGAGATGTTTACAATTATATTTCATATGTAGAAGTAGAAGATAATTTACATACACCTCAATCATGGTATCAAGAATATGATTTCACAGATAAATTTTTAACTACTGATGAAATATCGATAACTGGAAATGTTTTTTACCATCTTCTATATGATCTCCAAGATGATGATTTAGTTGAAAAGACAGAATTATTTGAAATATTTGAAAATATTGATATACGAGATGACGTTGAATTCGGTATTAAACTTCCTGATGAATTAAAAATAGATTCAATAAGATCTGTAGGAAAACCATATGAATACGAACTTTCCGTTCAAGGATTTCCATATGGAGAATATAAGGATCTCTATTGTAATATTATAAATGAGACTGAATATGTTGGAGATTATACTCCTTCAAATGAGATTTTAGAACCAGAACTTCATTATTCATTAAATTATGCAAAAAATGGTTCCAAATATTTATTATTTTATAAAACTAAGCAGTATATCTCTAATTATGCTGAAGATAATAAGATAATGATTGATTTATCTGCATTCCATACTTTTAGAGAAGGATTTGATTATGATATTGTCGAACATTCTGATGGTTCTGGATTTTCATATATTAAATGGAATTATGAATATCGAGACATAAATAATTTTAATATGCATCCTGATTTCCATGAAGAAGAAAATTTCTTTATTGAGTTTTCTGCAATAAATTGGAATGATATAAATAATCAATATTTACAAGAAACCACAGACGATATTTTATATAAACCAACGATAAATACCAATATTACAATTTTATTTAATGATATAGATTATGAATATTTTGATGTCTT
>CAZBEU010000046.1:0-2962 GCA_964491005.1 uncultured archaeon
TTCGAGAGATCGTAAATTACCTATAGAATCTGGAAGGGATGTAATGTAGTTATTTTCTAATAACAACACTTTTAATGATGAAAGATTACCAAGACTTTCTGGAAAATTGGTAAACCTATTTCTACAAATATCAAGCTTTTCAAGAGTTTTAATATTACCTAATGTTGCATCTAATGATTCAAATCTATTACTAGCTAAATAAAGCTCTTTTAGGTGTTTGAAATTACCAACAACTTCTGATAAAGAAGTTAATCCACAACTCTCAAGTTTGAGTACTTCCAAATTCGGAAGTTCTGTTAATACCTTAGGGATACTTTCAATACGATTATTACTAAAATCAAGTTCTTTAAGAGTTCCTAAATTTTTAAAAGACTCAGGTAATTCTTTTATTTTTGCACCGGATAGATCCATTTTTTCTATTGATCTAAATTCAGCTATCCATTCAGGTATTTCGAGATCTTTTCTATTGCTTTTTAGAGATAAAAATTTTAAATTTGTAAGATTTTTAAGACCTACTGGAATTGAGGTAAATTGACATTCTCCAATATTCAATATTTCTAAAGAGGTTAAATTCCCTATGGAATTCGGAAGAGATTCTAAATTTGTACCTTGAAAACTTAATGATTTTAGATTCTTCAGTTGTGTGATTTGTTCTGGGAAACTTGCTAATCTATAACCTTCTCGATTTAATTCTTCTAAGGAATTTAGTTGAGCGAATGAATTTGGGAGTTGATCAATAGGATTTCTACCGATATTTAATTTCTTAAGAGAGGTTAGATTTCCTATCGACTCAGGAAGCGTCTTGATCTGCTCATTACCATATATATTTAATTCTATAAGTGATTTAAGATTTCCAATTGATTCTGGTAAAGATGATATATAATTTTTTTGTATATCTAAGACTTCCAAATTAGTAAGTTCTGTTATTACATTTGGAAATTCTCTTAATTTATTAAAACTAAGAATAAACGTTTTGAGATTCTTAAGATTCTTAACTGAATTTGGTAGATTTATATCTACATTTCCTCCTAAACTTAACGTCCTTAAAGCAGAGAGGTTTCCAATTGCCTCGGGTAAATTTGTAATTCTTGCATTATCCAAATTAAGAATAACTATTTCATTATTCTCTACTTCATAATAATAATATTCTGCATCAGACTCTGCTTTATTTTGGATTGGATCTCGGAATTGACTAATCCTATCTAATTCTTCTAAAAGAGCGATATCATCGTCTTTTAAATTTAAATTTTCTGTCATTTTAAATCATTCTTTAGTATTATTCTGATTAATATTTTGGATAGAAGTATAAATTAATAATCATTAATTGCATCTTTAGTTTATAATTTTTTTGTTTGAAAATTAAGAATCTTGAATATTTTGATTAATAGGAGTGGAAGGATTTGAACCTTCGATAACAAACTTCCAAAGCTTGGATGCTAACCACTACATTACACTCCCTCATTGCTATCTTTATTAATAATTCATTTCCTGTTTAATAATCCAAAACCCTATGTGTGAATAATATTTATTACATAAAGTGATAAAGCTCCTGGCGGGATTTGAACCCACATCGTTCAATCGAAAGTCGAACATCATTAACCAATTAGAAAGACAGGAGCAAAAAAAAAAAAATTAAATATTCTCATTTATAATAATAGTGAGCATATTTGATTCTACAAACACATCATTATCCTGCTTAAATATTGCCAAATGGATAGGTTTTTCTTTATAATCATCAAATTCTCCTTCCATCATTATATCTAAATATAATTTTCCTAATTTTGAAGACTTTTTTTTTATTTTAACAATCAAAATATCTTTTTGTAAACACAAATCTATCACTTTTTATCCACTCTTTTTTTATTTTTTTTTTAAACACGCGACAGGATTCGAACCTGTATTTCAGAAATTTGCAGTTTCCTGCTTAATCCTCTCAGCCACACGTGCATTTTTATTTGTTCATTTTTACAACATATGTATTGTCTTTATTTCCAAAATAAAGCCCCTAATGGGATTCGAACCCACGATCTGCTACTTACAAAGAAGCTGCATTATCCTAACTATGCTATAGGGGCTTTTTTAATGCGAGATGAGGGATTTGAACCCTCCCTCAATCACTTGGAAGGCGATGCTGCTTATCCTAACTACAGTAATCTCGCTTTATATTCCTTTTTCAATTGACGGGACAAGGGGGAATTGAACCCCCACCAGAGAGGCAACAGCCCTCCTTGCTAACCGCTACACCAGAGTCCCAATTATTAATCGGACCGACCGGATTTGAACCAGCAATCTCCAGATCTACGGTCTGTTGCGATACCATTACGCTACGGTCCGATCTTATATTATTTATTTAAAAAATACCCCACGGTAGGATTCGAACCTACGTTTTCTGATCCAAGGTCAGGTGTCCTTGTCCACTGGACGACGGGGGTATGATTTTAGTGGAGCTGGTAGGATTTGAACCCACAGCAACAATTTGCAAAACTGTTAATTTTTCCAATTAAACTACAGCCCCATTTATATTAAAGTAAACTTTTTTTCAATATATCCTCATAGTTCATTCTCTTAATTTTTCTTATTTAATCCACACTATAGAAGGTGAGGGAGGATTTGAACCACCACCTGAAGCTTCACAGACTCCAATGCTACTATTATACTACTCACCTTTTTTATAAAGATATTGAATCTACTCATCTGAGAATTTTTCTTTAATATATGAAGCAAGTAGAATTTAAAGTCAAAGAGATTGAAAAAAGCGACAGACGAGAATTCAAATACTTTAATATCTATAGCATTCGCTATATTGGGCAGCCTGATCTGTAGGGTCCGCTTCTGTATTTGGTTGTGGGGTAAAATTTCCCACATAATATACTCGTCTCATGTTATAATTTATATTATACCATATATATATAAAGATTTCGCTCAAAATTACCCATTCTTTTCCCATTTTAATGATAATAAT
>CAZBEU010000047.1:0-14436 GCA_964491005.1 uncultured archaeon
TCTCTGATAGTTCAATAATCTTTGTTTTTAGAGCTTCAATACTACCGATCTCTTCTATAAACACGGATTGACGGTATTTTACTACAAAAATTAAGTGATACATGAGAGAATAGCCTCTATGGGGATCTTTTCGATATTCCATTATCTTTTTAATAAATTAGATAATATAAAAAGGATATAACTATTTGAGTTTAGTGATTTTTAAACGCATTCATCCCATACCTGAAGGAATGGGCTTTCTGCGTCAAAAAAGGTAAAAATATTAAAAATGCAATTTAGTTTCTAAAACATTTAATTTCATATACTTTATTACCACATATTCATGCTTGCTTTCCTTGCATGAGGAGAATATATAGAAATGATCTAAAAACTTATAAATTGGTACTAAGATTATTATTTCATCTTTTAAGCCAAAAAGACAAAAAGATGAATTATAAGATGAATAAGGAGTTTGAAAAAGATTTAAATGATTTTGATAAAAATTTAGATTCTTTGATTAAATTAGTAGAAGAAATTGAAAATGAACTTTTTAAATAATTTTTTTATTTAATTTTTTTATTTTTTGTTCTATTTGTTTTATTTTTGGAATTTTTTAATATTTAAGAATATACCATCCTGTATTATTTAAAATAACTTCTTTATATATTTTCTTCAGATTCTTTAGCTTTTTTTAATCATTTATTTACTAGAGATTCCTTTTTTTTCTTTTGAAAGGAATTCTTCTTTCATCTTTGAAAAAAGGATCTTCTTTTCTTTTTCAGATACCTTTTTTCCATTTATTCCGAGATTATTATATAAATCAGCAGGAGTATCATCAAAAAGAGATAATAAAACTATTAATGCATTTTTCAACCAATCTTCATTTTCAGGTTTTTTTAATGAATTCATAATTTTTATGATTGTTTTATCCTTATGAAGTTCGATTATATTTGGGTCTTTATCTATTTTTGAAAAAAGATTTACAATTTTAGTATAACATTCCAATTCTTTCTGTATTTCATCTTTATTTTGAGTCATTTTACATTCAAAGTATGTTTTCAAGTTATATTCTTTTATTCATAATTGAGTAGATAAGTATATTTCACAAGGTCAAATTTCTCAAATTTGATATTATTAACAGCTTTTTCAATCGTAGGAAACGGAATTTTAACAACATAATCATAATTCTTGATATAATAATTATTATAGATGATTTTTTGACTTTTATCTGCATCAATAAACTTACTTAAATAAAAAAGAATATCTTTTTTAAATGGAATAACCTCCATAAATTATCTTTCACTCTCTCAATTAATACCTTTTCGTAGTATTATTATAAGAAACGATATTTTTTGCTATATTATTGGTTTTTTTCTTAGATACATTCAAAATAAGAGAAATTATATTTAATATTTTTGAAAATCGATAATATGGTAAAAGAAATTGTAAAAAAACTTAGGATATTAAATTCAATTAAAAAAAAGAAATAAATAATTTAATTCATTCTGTTTCATCCTTAATAATAAGTTCAGCGATCTGCCAATATAAATCTTCATATTTATAGGAATGATTAAAGATATCTTCTGCTTTTTCTTGAATTTTTGCTTTTGCAATTCTTCCTGCTTGTTCTCTTTGAGATTGAATTATTTTCTCTGCTAACATCCAACATAATTCATTATAGGTTAAATTCTTTTTAGAAAGATAATATGCTTCAAGTTCAATTCTCTCTCTTATATCTTTTGAAATTTCTAAATCTGACATAAAATCCTCTAATCCTCTGGTTTATTTTCTTTATTAATTTATATAGAATATTCACTAAATGTAAGAATCAATATTTAATTTTTTTATATAAAAAAAACTGAAGGAATTAAATTAATAAAAAATTCAAACTAATGATAATCGGTTCGTTAGCTATAAATTGTGGATTTTTTTTATTAATAGAAATCAATTATGGAAATATACAAGAAAATCAACAAGAATTTAATTAGGATAGACTATTCTTAAATATTTTAATAACAATTTCTTTTTTATAGCTAAATATATTATATTTTTATTTTTAAAAGATAAATTCGTTGAAATTAAAGAAAAAAATCTTTAATATAAGCATATATTTCTGCTCTATATAATAATAGAGAAAAAAAAATGAATAGCGTCCAAGATTCTAAATTAAAAGTAAAAGAAGTAATTTATTTAAGAACATATTCAAAAGTAATATTTTTTTATCCACTTCTATTTATTTCTCTAATATTTTGGCTTTTTGAATTTTTTAATGGAAAAGAAATTCCTTGGTTTGGATTTTTATGGGCAGTTTTATTTTTTATTAATTTATTTGTAATCTCATTTGATGTAAATTCAACAAAATTCTTTATTTTCTTCTTAGTAGGAATAATTATTATAATAATATTTATATTCTTGATATTATCAAATATACATTTTCTAAATCTTGTAGTATTTGAAAGCAATATAACAATGAGTACCGAGTTTTATTTATTTATGTTCTTTATCTTTCTCATTATTATTATTTTTGCTATAATAGCTGCAAGATTTGATTATTGGAAATTAGAAAGAAATGAAATATATCATAAAAGAGGTTTAGTCGTTACTGCTGAGAGATATCCAACTAAGAATTTGCGAATAAAAAAAAGAATCCCAGATCTTTTTGAATTCTTGTTATTAAAGGCTGGCTCTATAACTTTGATTTTTCAAAGAACTGAAGTATTTAATTTAAATACTGTTCTTAATATCAATAAGAAATCCAACCAAATTGATACTTTACTGAGTTATATTGAAGTGGAAGTAGATGAATTAGATAATAAATAAATAAACAATATGTGAATTTTTTTTATTTTTTCTTTTTAATACTAAAATTTATTCTTTTTAAATCAGTGAGAATATTTAGCTATTTAAGAATTATCCAGATATATAATTAAAGAATAATCGTTATTATATGATTCTTTTATCATATCTTTTAATCCCAAGCTGAATGGCTCAAAATAGCATCTGTTGGGCAAATAAATTGGCAAGCTGAGCAATCTATGCATTCTCCAATATTTTCTGCAATAACTTGTCCATAATTCAATTCATATACATTAGCAGGACATACTTCAACACATTCTCCAGCACCTACACATTTTGTAAGATTGATCTTAACCCAATGATCTAAATCTTCCCATTTTTTTATATCTGACATATTAATAGTTTTTTTATAGTAATCTTTAATATTTAATTTTAAATACGTTAAGCAGAAATGAGATTTAACCTTTAAAAAAGTAAGTATTATTAAGAATAAATATTTGAAAATCAAAGAGATAAAGGAAAAATAGGAATTATTCAAATAGAATACGGCTCTAGTAATTATAGTTGATATTGAAGGACATTCAAAGCTCAAAGTTTTTTTTTTTATTTCAATAAAATCCAATTTAATAATAAAACCTTCTTATGATTTCATGGTTCTTAAATAGCAACAATTTTAATTTTAAATTTCAATTAAATACTTCATTGAAAAAGCTACAACATTTGAAAGATATTCAATTAATTTTTCATCAGAATCAAATAACTTCATTACAGAGATGTGATGGTATAAAATAGCATTGAGTAGGTTATAAATAAAGATAAATATCTCAATTAATTTTTTCTCGGGAAATTGTCTAAAGTTCTCATTTTTATCTCTTAATAATTGAACTAATTCTTTGAAAACAATAAATAATTTCTCTTTATGAGCTTGAAGCAATTTTTTATCTGATTGTATAGCTGACCTAAAAGCTTGATTGTATCCCTTCTTTACTTCATGATTTTTATAGAGATCTAAAATAAACTTATTTAAAAAATCCCTAATATTATCATTATCAATATTAAATAAATCCTCTCTATTCAACATAGTTTCCATTGATGTTTCAAAATATTTTCTAATGATATCCTCTTTACCTTTAGGAAAATATTTATAAATTGTACCTATACTAATCCTTGCTGAATTCGCTATATGATTTGTACTGGTTTTATGATATCCTTTCTTTAAAATAAGATTAAAGAATGTTTCATATATTAAATTAATTTTTTCTTGTTTATTTCGTAAAAATTTTTTATCTTTTATCATAAATATAATAAATGAGTAATTACTCATAAAGTTTATAAATGAGCAAAGGCTCATTTACTTAAGAATAAATTTTTGGAGTAAAACTAAATGGTTTTAGGTAAAATAGTAGGTTTTAATGAATTAATTGATGAAAATAATCTCGATGTTATACAAGATATAGTTTTTCAAATATTTTCAAAAAAAACAAAGAACGATAAAGATAATTGGAAAAAAATTCGATCATTATTATTATTATCTTTGAAAAATGGAAAAGTAAATTTGTTTAAGAGATCTATTTTTTGGATTTATGTAAATAGAACTATAATTAAGGGTATAAAAAAAAGAGAGACACTTTTAGAGATTGAAAAAAGATTACGCAAATTCACTAAAAGGCATACAGATGAAGAAAAAGATCTCAACCCTATTGAATTTGAATGTGGAAAAAAAAATTTTGAAAAATTAAAAAATTACATTATAGGAGAGAAAATCCTAGATTTAGGTGCAGGAAATGGTATATTAGCTCTAGAAATTAAAGAACAATTAAGAAAAGAAGTTATTCTTGTTGATGTAATAGATTATAACTATACAAATCTACCATTAATTGTATATAATCCAAATAATAAAATCCCATTATTAGATAAAGAAGTAGATACCACAATTCTCCATACTGTTTTACATCATTCTAATAATCCAGAATTTTTATTAAATGAAGCTTCTAGATTAACAAAACGAAGATTGATAATTAAGGAAGCTTATAATGATAAAGATGATGCAAGAGTAAGTAATAGTTTTTTTGATTGGTTTTATAATAGAGTAATTGGAGGTGAGGATATCAATATACCTCTTAATTTTCTTAAAGTGAAAGAATGGGAAACAACCTTGAAAAAATGTGGATTTGATATAATTGAGTCAAAATATGTTGGAATTGATGAACCTCTCATACCAGAATATCATGTATATATTGTTGCTGATAAAATAGATCAATGATTTGTTCCAAAAATATAAAATAAGAAAAAAGTTATATATTTCAATTTAAAATTAAAATAATCTTTAATGGGAATTAATACGTAGCAGATTTATTTAATAAAATCATCGAGTTTTCTGTTTTTATTGTTATATTTATTTTCCACACCTTTTCTCATTCCTGGCAATTTAAAACAATTTTTAGGAATCATACTATTAAAAAAACGTAAATTTTCTCTTTCTGTTATGTTTTGAGATTGATATAATGCGTCAAATATTTCTTCATTAGAAAATTCAATATCTTCAAAATATGGAGAAGTCGATCGATTTTTACTCAATCTATCTATTACTTTTTTTAAAGGCTCTTTTACTTCTTGAATGATACCTTGCTCATTTATAATTCCTGTTTTTTGATTATATTCATTATATAAACAAACCACACAGTTAGGCCATCTTTTATGAAAATACTTAAGAACAATATCAATTACTTTATGTTTTAGTAAAATAACTCCATATAAGACACTTTTATTATTTATTTCAGTACGAGTAAACTGTTCTGCTCTATAGGCTTCTTTCAATACTTCTTTTACCATCCTATTGATCTTTTTTGCAATAGGTGAACCATGATTTCGTAAAATGACTTCTGGAATATTCTTAATTTGTTGTAAAATAGCAGGATTAAATTTATAATGTCTTGGTAAATTCTCAATTAATTCTTTATAAGAATGACCTTTTGATCTTCCTAAAACTTCCATAGGATCTTTATAATTATTATTACAACTCATTGTACTCCTTCTTGAAATATTATATTTTTACCATCATTTAAAAAATTTTGAAGAGTCATTTGATTTTTTCCATCAATCTTAAGAAACGGATCTGCTCTTTTTAAAACAACACCTACAGATTTAAGCTGTATCCTTCGTTGAAATCTATAATTCTGCTTTTGTAAGTTAATAATTCTTTTGGCAGAAATCGGTCCAATTCCTGGAACTCGGAGTAAATCTTGGTATGAAGCTTCATTAGGATCAATAGAGCTATGTTCTTTGAAATATTGTCTTGCAAAATGAATTTTTGGATCACCATGAGGCAAATTGCCTTCCTCAGTGAGAATATCTTTCAAATCTTTTAATTTATAATTATAGATTCTTAATAACCAATCGCTTTGATACAGTCTATGTTCTCTTTCTAAAGGAGGAGCCTTTCTATTAGCTAAAGGGGTACCTTCTAGGGGTATAAAAGCTGAAAAATAAGCACGTCTCATATCAACAGACTTATATTGCCAATCAATTCTATTTAATAAATCTAAATCAGTCTCTCCTTCAGCAGCGCCTATTACAAATTGAGTGGTTTGACCTCCATTAAGGATTGGTGCTCCATCCCATCTAAATTTTTTATAACCATTCTGTTTATATTCCTTGATCATCTTTTCTTGGTAATTTAATTCATATTCTTTTTTTTTATCTTTAAGCTCTTTCAATACTTCTTCATTATGTTTTATCCGTATTTGTTTTAGCCATCGTTGGCGAGTAATAATATCGTTTTTAAAATCTTTCTGTTCCGCAATTTCTGACAGAAAGCTGGCAGTGGAAGCTTCTGAATTGACCGAAATTCTATCAGATAGAGAAATTGCTTCTTTTAATAAATGTTGACTCAATCCTGGTAAACATTTAAAATGGATATATCCTTGAAATTTATATTTAAATCTTAAAAGTCGTATTGCTTCTAACATTTCTTCTGTTGTATCATCAGCACTACCACAAACTCCTGATGTTATAAATACACCTTCAACAACATTCATAGAATATAATTTCATGAATGTTCGAGCATATTCTTCTGGAGTAAAACTCAGTTTTTGTTTACAACTCTGTGAAAAACAATATTTACAGCTATAAATACATTTATTCGTAAATAATGTTTTAAAAAGACTCATACACCGTCCATCAGGAGTATAACTATGACAAATTCCCGCGCTTGCAGTAGCACCAATCCAATTTTTTGATTTTCCAAACAGTTCTGGATATTTATTTGTTCTACTGGATGCTGTACTAGCACAAATATCATACTTTGAATTAGCTCCTAATATTTTGATTTTTTCTAAAGTTGAAGGCATACAAAATCGATTCTTTTTTTAAAAAGTATTAATAACAATGTCTAAATTAACATTTAACAGGTTTTCTTATAAATAATATAAGGGTTCTAATTTATTGATACGATTAGTATAAAATCTCTTTTTTTTCAAAATAATAAATGGTCTAAATATCTTTTTTATATTCGTGAATTTATATGATAATTAAATAATATCTGGGTTGGGAGTATTATGGAAAAAATTTCAGAAAAATTTCAAAATTGGAAATCTGTTAAGGTCACTGGTAATTCAGATTCAGTTTTATTACGAATAACAACTGAAGAGTATTGTAAACTTGTCTTAATAACAAAAACAGGGGCAGTTTTCGATAAAATAAGCCTTAAAAAATAAATTATTGATTTAAATTTTATTCATTATTATTTAAATATAGGGGTTGCTGATATAATTAAGATTTTTAACCTCATAAGATAGAGAAAATGTTTATGTAATTAAATTAATTGAAGTTTTTTTAATTTATACAAATAAATCATGATTTTTTTCACTTATCTATATATATATCTAATTTCTCTTTTATTATAGGAATAAAATTTTAGAGGTGTCTTTATTATTGAGAATAAAAGATTTTGCTGAATTTCTTGTAGAAAAATGCACATATCTCTTTGAGCATCCCTACTATAATAGGACAGATCTAATTTTAAAAGATATAATAAAAAATTTTCTCAAATGTCTTTCTGATAATGAAAAGAACAAATTAAAATCAAAGATAAACTTAAAACTTTCTATTAAGGATATTCGAACAATTAGTAATAAAAGAGTAGAAAAAAGAAATAAGAAAAAGAAAAAAAAAGATAATTTTAAAGAACTCATTGATATGTATGAAGCTGTGATCAACAATATTCAAAATCAATTAAGTCATAGAGAATTTATTAAAAATCAACAATTATTAGATAGAATAAAAGAATTAGAACTTCAAATTAAAGAATAATCCTTATAAATAGAGCTGAATAAATCTTGATTTTTCCAAATATTCAATAATAAAATTTCATAAAAAAAATTTTATGATATTGATTTAAGTTCTTCTTGTTGTAATAAAATATCTAATAATTTCAATATCATAAGACGTAAAAAATTTCAAAAAGTATTTATAGAAGATTAATTTAATATATAATTAGGCATGCCTAATCTTATATAAAATAATTACTAATTAATGCATGCTAGAATTAATATAATTATGAATTGAGGTAATTATAGTGGAAAACAATCATGAGAATAATCAAATTAAAATAGAAAATCTTTATAAAACATATAAGCTAGGTAATATTGAATATAATGCTTTAAATGGAATTAGTCTTTTTATCGAAAAAGGAGCTTTTAAAATGATCTTGGGACCTTCTGGTTGCGGTAAGACAACTTTATTAAATATGCTGGGTGGTCTTGATTCTCCAGATAAAGGAAGTATATTAATTAAATTCAATGGAAAATATAAAAATATCACAGAATTTTCTAAAAAAGGACTAACTCAATATAGAAGAGAAAAAATAGGAATTATTTTTCAATTTTATAATTTAATACCAATCTTAACAGCTTTAGAAAATGTAGAGTTAGCAGCACGTTTTTCTGGGATTCTGAATCCAAAATTAAAATCAAAGGAATTATTAGAAAATTTTGGACTGGCTGATAAATTCAATCATTATCCTAATCAAATGTCTGGCGGAGAACAGCAAAGAGTTGCAATAGCTAGAGCTTTAATCAAAGATCCTGTTTTAATATTAGCGGATGAGCCTACAGGAAATTTAGATACTAAAAAGAGTGATGAGATTTATAAATTATTAAAATCCTTATCGAAAGATTATGGAAAAACAATCCTTATTGTTACTCATGATGAAGATATGGCAGATAAATATGCTCAAAATCATATACATATTCGAGATGGAACATTAATCAAAGAAGAGCAAAAGGCTCATCATGATATTTATATAAATAATATAAATAAAAAATTATAGAGGGATGAGTCATAAAACAGTCTAATTGGTTTATTTGGAAAAAAGGTTATAAGACAATATCTAAAAACAAAGGAAAAGTTATACCGATTATTGCCTTAATGCTCTTTAGTATTGGTTTTGGAAGTTTAATGTTTGATATGCAAGATTCGAGACATAGAATACTTGATGAGACTATTAAACTAACTAACTTTACAGATGGTTTTATCTATACAAATCCAACAAATGCGTCAGAAATCCAACCGATTTTGAATAATCTTACTAATGATTATCTGGATAAATATGAATTAAGAATATTTATGAATATGAAGTATGACATAAATGGTTATGAATATGATGGTCTTATTGTTGGAGTGAATACTTCTGAGACATCCCATATTAATGCCCTCATTGATAAAAATAAGCAGGAAATAATCGATTATGAATATTGTTTTGAATATGCTTTTGCAAGTACTCATAATATAAAAATAGGAGAAAATATAACTCTTAAGTTTGGATCAATAGAAAAGAATATACAAATATTAGATATTGGTTTCAACTCTGAATTTATGTATTTTCCATTAATAGAATCCATGGCATTTCCTTCCTATACGCCTTTTCCTATACTTTATGTCAGCTTGGACTATTTGAATAATAATTTTATTCCTTATAATGGAACATTTATTAATGAAATTCTTTATAGATTAAATCCTGATAAAACTCAAGAAGAATTTGAAGAAAAAATTAATGAGGCTTTAGGATTATATGTACAAGAAATACTTAGTCAAAAAGAGAATCCTTTTATAAAACTAATGATTGAGGATGAGAAATCAGATCGTCAATTTTTATTTATTTTCGCTTTGATTTTCATTATTGGGTCTCTATTTGTACTTGTTATAGTATTGCACCGCCTAATTGAATTTGATCTAAAATCTATCTCGGTTTTTCAAGGATTAGGCGCAACAAAAAAGGAAATTATTCTTAGTTATTTGATTTTTAATCTAATATTATTTATAATTTCTTTAATACTAGGTGGAATTCTAGGTATTGTATCAGGTATCCCTTTTACTCAATTTATTGCATCACTAACCGGAATTCCATTTTTTCCCAGTGTATCCTTTTCATATCAGAATATTCTTTTTATAGGAATTGCAACACTTATTTTATCAACTTTAATTACTTTTTTGGTTGTTATAAAATCATTTAAAATGGATATACAACAATCACTAAAATACGAAACAAAATTTTTAGAGAAAGAACCATTAATAGAAAAGATAATAAAAAGGATAAGGAAAAATATTCATCCCTTTACTAGTTATAATATAAGAAGAATTTCTGGTAAGAAAATACATTTATTATTTATTTCATTAGCGTTAGTTATTTCATCATGTTTTCTAGTATTCGCTTATAGTTTACCCGATAGTGTGAACTATTCTTTAGATTATAAGGTTAATCAGATTGAAAAATGGGATGGAATGGCAACAACATGGAATTATGAAGATACAAATATAGTAAATAATAATTTTACCGATCTTTCAAGTATACAATATCATGAATTCGGAATAATAGATAGAATTTTATTTAATAAATACAATACAAGTGAATTCAATGAATACTTACGCGTAATAGCTTTCGAAAATAATTCAATCTTGCATAATTTTAAATTAGAAAGTGGTAGTTCTATTACAAATGAAGGAGAATGTTATATAACAAAAGATATATTCAAAGAATTTTCCCTTGCTATAGGAGGATCAATCTATGTTAAAAATCAAACATCTTTAGAATCACACAAAATCACTATTATGGGAGTAGTTAATGATTTTGCAGAAAGTACAATTTATTTCCATTTAGAGAGTGCTCAGGAAATTTTAGGGGAATCTAACAAAGTAAATGCAATATATTTTACAATTGCATCTAATAATTCTGAAGTGTTAGCTCAAGTAGAGGATTTAGATTACGTTGATAATGTTATTCTAAAAGTTGATGTTGAGAAAATGTTAAACGAGTCTTCTGAGTTGTTTAATGTATTCACTATCGCTTTTGGAATTATTTTTACTTTATTTGGGCTATTAATTTCTGGAATTATCGTAAAAAATTTGATTGAATATCGCATTGAAGATTATGCTAATATGAAAGCATTAGGATTATATAATTCTGAGATAAAAAAGAGTATACTTAAAGAAATTTTATTATATTTTGTAATTTCGATCCCTATAGGTATTGCTTTAGGAAATATTATATCAATTTTAATGCTTGATTTGATGAGTGATGTAATGATGGGAATTTCATATTATATGTACCCAATGAGCTATGTTTATTTTGGATTAAATATATTTGCTATTGTCTTTATCGTATTGATATTACAATTTAGAAAGGTAAAGAAAATGAATATAACAGAAATTACAAAAATGAAAACATTTGGCTAAACCAATTTTTTTCATTAATATATTCATCATCTTTAATTAATATTAACATTATCTAAAACATTTTTTTATTTTCATTATTAAGATACTCTTTCTTTTGAAAAAATGCTATTTTTAAACTTTTAAAGTCATTTGGATTTAAAATTTCAGAACATTTTATTTCTATATCTCTTGTTTTTTTAAAAGCTTTATTGATTAAATTACATGGATATTCTCCACAATTACCACAATTTTCAATATTTTTGGATATACAACATTGCTTAATATTATCATATGCACATTCCTTTTCTTTATTACAACCTTCACAAACTAAATTATTTGGACTATCTATATCATTACGGAATCCTGCTTTTTTCCATAATATTGCTACTTTTTTCAATTTATCAATACTTTTATTTTGACTTGCAATATATCTTGGACAGACTTCACATCGATCTCCACAATAACCTAAAATTACCATTTTTCATACACTAATTTATTAAAAAAATTTTTCAATTTCTCTTAAAAGATACCAATAAATTATAATAAGGAACAACACTAAAATGAATTATTATTAAAGTTTCACATAATAAGTATCGAATTATAAAAAATTAAGTAGATAAGGTTAAAATAGTATATATTAAGAAAGGATATTTTTTATTGAATAAAAAATCATAAATCATACTAAATTTTGACTATGAGCAACTTTAGAATCGATAAAAAACATGAGAAATTATTAGACGACTTGCTTTCCCATTATATCCTAAAAGGAAAAAAAATTACAAAACAAGAATTATTAGCAAAGCTGATTGACGATGCAATAGAAGTTGAAGGATTAAAAGCTGATTCTGAATCCGGTTCGAATTCAATTAATGAAGAAAAAAGTCAGAAATGTTAAAAAAAAAACAATTTAATAATTTTAGTCATTTCTCAATAATAGTGTGATATAGAATATCATTAATCCTTAACAATATTGAATATAAATTTAATTTATTCTTCAAATAAGTCCTCAAATTTAAGATCAAGTGCATTAGATAAATCTGTAAGTTCTTTTCTGGTGTATTTTTTTTCAAGTTCTTCATTTGAGATTTTTCTTAAATCTTCTATTCTTTCTTTACTAATTCCTATGTCTTTAGAAATTTTATCTAATTGATCAATTGTGATACCTCCAATTATTTTTCTAATAATTGGTTCTAAAAAGAAAATCTCCTCTGTAATTTTATTGAATATTCTTGCTATATTTAATGATAATGTTAATTTTGGATTATAAATTCCTTTTTCTAAATAATAAATCGTTTGGCGAGAAACTCCTAATAAATTTGCTAGATCTTTTTGTTGCATATGATTTTCGTCTCTCAATTCCTTAATTTTTGATATTAGTTTTTCTTTGAAACGCAATTAATTCCACCATCTCTTTATTATTTATATTGAAAAAAATAAAGAAAAAAATAAAAAAAATAAATTTTATGTTAGAATAAATAAATCTTCTATTTTACAATTGAGAACCTTAGCAATTTTATATGCTAGTGATAAACTTGGATTATATCGGCCTTCTATTAAGTATATTATTGTTTCAAGAGGTACTCCCACTTTTTCAGCCAATTTTGCTTTAGTCAATCCTTCTTTTTCCATTAATTCTTTAATTTTGGTTTTTAGATTTTCTCCTTCACGCATTTTTGAAAGAATATAACTGATAAAATTATCAAAAGCAAGTTCTTCAGGTTTAAAGATTTTATCTTCCAGTCCACTTGGAATTTGTGAATATTTTTTCAACATTTCATTGATCTTTTTCTCAATTTCAAGAGGATTCTTTACGCCAGGTATATAACCTTCTGGTCTAATATTTCCCGCTTGTCCCGCTGCTATACCACTTGATCCAGCAGTCTCGATTTTAACAGTAAATGTTTTAAAGATCCTATCAAAAATCCCATTCACAATATTTATGTTTTGTATTCTACTATATGGGATGGTGGCTCTAGTACGAGTTAACACTCCATGGTTAATAATTAGCTTATCTTCTGTAATATTGTAAGAAAATCTCCTAATATACGCTGAAAAGAATACAGAGCTTATAGACAATACAATACTCGATGGAACTATACTCACTAAAATAATAACCCAAATATAAATCTCTATATTAATTGAAATATTCGAATCAGTAATATCAATACCATAAAGCATTAATAATATCCATGTTAAATTAGAACTTATTATTGCGATTAGGATTAAAAATATCTTTAATAGTACCTTCTTTCTATAATCTTTTGATATTGTAGTTATATGGGACAAATTTTCTTTAGTCATTCTATATCTCCAATTCTTATTAATTTTGAATTATAATTTTTCAAGTTTTCTTATTTTTATTAAATAATTGGATTTATGTTAAGTAGGCTTAACTAAATATTTAATTATATCGATTATTATGTTTAGATTGTTTTAAAAGGAGGAGAATTTTTTAACATCTATTTTTTTTAATTTTAAAAAGAAATAATGTTATGCAAATTAGGGATTGATTGTTAGGTTATAATATTAGATTAAAGTTATTTTATAGAATGATAGAATTTAATTATGTTATTTAAATAATTTAAAGAAATGAATTGTAAGTATATTTTAATATTGTCTAAATTTGTTTTGACTTTTAAAAACGATGATTCCCTCTTTTTTAAAATATGGAAAGATAATTAATTTAAAAAATTTTTTTGGATTACCTTGTATACTTCTTTTCCATTAGTTGTTTATGATTATCTCTTTTTTGGAATAATAACAAATTTAGGACATAGATATTATTTTAACTATTGATATCTTACAATTGCTTATTTCTAGGTTTAACCAGTTATTTTCTTAAATAGGTTAATTATAATAAAAAGGTGTATCTTTATAGTTTTATTTTTAAAAGAGTATCAATGGAGAAACAGTTAAGAAAATAGGAGCAAAGGCAATTGATACCGTGAAAAA
>CAZBEU010000048.1:0-6596 GCA_964491005.1 uncultured archaeon
TACTCTTAATTGGCTCAATATTAAAAGTTAAAGAATATTCTATAAAAATTGAATCAATAGATATAATTTTTTTTTAGTTCTTATTATATGAAAATCAATAATTAAAATGATATGAAAAAAAATGAATTTGGATATTTATAAAGATTTATTTCTGAATCAAAAAAGAAGTCCATCATCATTTACTAATATTATGGGAAAAATAACAAGAGGTAAAACTTCTAAAGATTTTGAATCATTGACACATGATCCTACACGAAAAATAGTAATGTTAATGGGATCTGATGGTCTAGAGCGAATATTAGGTAAATCTGGTTTAGAATTATTGATTGAGATTGGTTATACTCAAAATCATATCCACCATCTGATAAATCAGGGATTTAAATTTAAATTAGTAATTTTTCATCCTATAAGTTCATGTTTATTAGCAACATGGGATAAAGTTGCTAAATTAGCCTCTTCGGTTTATCCTAAAGTAAAGAAAAAGATTTATAATAAAATTGAAGAATTAAAAGAAGTCTCTTTTAAATCAATAGAGAAAGATTTATCATTGATCTAGGGTGATATTGATAAATTAGGGCCACTGAATCCAAATTTCATGACTTATAAAAGGTTTAAATAATCTGAAGGGACATTAATAGATGTAAGGGCTTTTTTTTACTATAGTCTTCATTTTAGAGAATTATTTTCAGGTGATGGATACGTAATTAATCAAAAAGGGGAGAAAACTTTAAAAGAATATATTTGTATAAATCAAAAATTAAAAAATTTTTCAGATTTTAGACTTATTGATTTAGAAATAACTTAAAGTTATTTGATTTTAGCTTAATTTAAAAATATAAATAAATTTTGTTTTTTATTTACTCAGAGGCTTAAATTGACTATAATAGATTTCAGCATAAAATCCATTACGTGCTAATAATTCTTTATGGTTGCCTTGTTCGATTATTTTACCTTCATTCATCACTAAAATAAGATCCGCATTTTGAATTGTTGATAATCGATGAGCTATGATAAAACTAGTACGTTTTGTCATTAATTTATCCATGGCATTTTGTATTAAAATTTCAGTACGTGTATCTACAGAACTCGTTGCCTCATCAAGAATAAGAATTTTTGGATTTGCTAAAATTGCTCGAGCAATTGTTAAAAGTTGCATCTGACCCTGAGAAATATTATTAATTTCTTCATTAATAATCATATTATATCCATCAGGTAAAGTATGTACAAAATGATCAACATGTGCTGCTTTAGCTGCTACAATTACTTCCTCATCAGTTGCATCCATATTCCCATATCGGATGTTTTCCATAATAGTACCATTAAAAAGCCACGTATCTTGTAAAACCATACCAAATAATATGCGGAGTTCTTTTCGGGGTAAATCCTTGATATCTTTTCCGTTAATTAAAATGATACCATCAATTATATCATAAAAACGCATAAGTAATTTAACTATCGTTGTTTTACCAGCTCCTGTTGGACCTACTATAGCTATTTTATCGCCGGGTTTAGCAATAGCAGAAAAATTATGGATAATAATTTTATCTGGGTCATATCCAAAAGATATATTTTTAAATTCCACTTGATAATTTTTACTATCTTCAATCTTTGTTATCTTGGAAGAATCCGGAATTTCTTCTTCTTCTTCAAGAAAATTAAAAACTCGTTCCGAAGCAGCCATAGTTTGTTGAAGAGTATTGGATATATTTGCAAGCTGTGTCATGGGTTGTGTAAATGAACGAACATACTGAATAAATGCTTGAACATCTCCTATAGAAATCGTGTTTTGCACTACAAGCCACCCTCCTAATATAGAAACAGCTACATATCCCAAATTACCAATGAAAAATATTAAAGGCATCATCATTCCTGATATGAATTGTGATTTCCATGCTGATTTATAAAGTGTATTGTTGTAATCAATGAATTTTTTAATACTTTTTTCTTCTCCATTAAAAGATTTCATTACGACATGACCACTAAACATCTCTTCTACATGTCCATTTACGTGTCCTAAATATTTTTGCTGGTCTTTAAAATATTTTTGAGATTTTTTAACAAGTATGCCTACCGTTGTTAATGAAAGTGGGATGATTATCATCACAACAAGAGCTAATAACCAGCTTATTAAAAACATCATTACAAGGACACCAATAACTGTTATTATCGAAGTTATAATCTGTGAGAGACTCTGACTGAGAGTTTGGTTAATTACATCTACATCATTAGTAACATGTGCCAGTACTTCACCATGGGTTTTTTTATCAAAATATTTAAGAGGTAATTTATTAATTTTTATTGAAATATCTTTTCGAAAGCGATATGATATATTAGCAGAAATTTTTGCCATTATCCAACCTTGAGTAAAAGCAAATATTGAAGAAAGGATATATAATGCAACTGTTATGAGAATTATTTGTCCAATATAATTAAAATCAATAAAACCATTTCCACTCAATTGAGATGTTAATCCTTCAAATAATTTGGTAGTTGCCATACCCAAGATTTTTGGACCAATAATAGTGGCTATTGTGGAAGCTATAGCAAATATAATAACAACTATAAACGCAATTTTATACTTTTCCATATATGCAATTAATCTCCAAAAGGTTCCCTTGAAATCTTCAGGTTTATCACCCTTCATCATAGCCATAGGACCTCTTCTCATTGGTCCTCTTCCCATGGGTCCTCCTGTTTTAGGTTGCCTATGCATTATAATAATTCCTCCAAAGTATGTTGAGATAGAGCTATCTCCTTATATGTCTCGCATTTATTCATTAACTCTGTATGCGTTCCTATACCAACAATCTTACCATCATCTAAAACTATTATTTTTTCTGCGTCCATAATAGTTGAAACCCGTTGTGAAACAATTATTAAAGTACTATTTCCCATATTCTCCTTAAAATCCTTACGTAGAGCTCTGTCTGTTTTGAAATCCAAAGCAGAAAAACTATCATCTAAAATATAAATTGGAGAATTTTTTACAATTGCCCTTGCTATTGACAATCTTTGCTTCTGTCCGCCTGAAATATTCATTCCTCCTTGAGCAATCTCCATTTCTAAACCTTTTGATTTATTACTAACAAAATTAGAAGCTTGTGATATTTTAATTGCTGATTGTATTGTATTATTTTCTGCATTTTCATTTGCATAATATAGATTGCTAGCTATGGTTCCTGAAAATAAGGAACTTTTCTGTGGGACATATCCAATTTTATCATGTAAATCATATTGTGAAACTTCACGAATATCAATACCATTAATTACAATTGAACCAGAAGTAACATCATAGAAACGAAGTATAAGATTTATAAGTGTTGATTTTCCAGAACCTGTTGCTCCTATAAACGCTGTTGTTTCACCCGAATTTGCAGTAAAACTTATCTCTTGTAGGACATTCTCTTCTGCACCGGGATATTTAAAATTTACATTATGGAATTCTATTGTGCCGATAAATGGATCTTTAAAAATTTTTGGAACAAGAGGATCCTTAATAGATGGTTCCGTTTCCAATATTTCAGAAATTCTTTTTATTGATACACTCGCTCGGGGTAATAAAATAAACATTATGGAAATCATTAAAAATGACATTACAATTTGCATCTCATACTGCATAAATGCCATCATATTTCCCACTTGTATTGCTCCTTCTGCTACTTCGTGAGAGCCGACCCAGATTATTAAGATCATGCTTCCATTCATTAAAAATATCATCACAGGCATCAATATTACTATTACACGATTAACAAATAAACTTATTTTCATTAAATCAATATTGGTGTTATTAAAACGATTTTCTTCATGATTTTGCTTGTTAAAGGCTCTAACAACCATCATACCAGTAAGGTTTTCGCGAGATACAAGGTTAAGGCGATCAATTAATTTTTGCATTATCTTAAATTTAGGTAATGCGACTATAAATACGATAAATATTATCGTAATAAGTATAGCCACAGCAATAGCAATAATCCACCACATAGATGGAGTTAAGGCCATCGCATGAATTATTCCTCCTATTGCCATAATAGGGGCATAAAATACTATACGGATTAACATCATAATTAACATTTGAATCTGGGTAATATCATTAGTCGAACGAGTAACTAAAGATGCTGTAGAAAATTTATCAAATTCTATATTTGAAAACCCTTCAACTTTCTTGAATAAATCTTCCCGAATATCGCGAGCTATTCCGGTAGCAATTTTTGAAGAAAAATAACTTACACCAATTATGCAACCAGCGGAAATTAATGTCACTAATAACATCATGGCACCCGTACTTAACAGATAATCATTTTGGATCTTGATAGTATCCATACCGAGAATTTCATACTGGGCTCTAACAGCTTGTATAGCTGCTTGGTTGAGCATGTTTTGATCTAAAGATGCAAATGTATTTTCAATTTCACCAATAATCATATTTCTTTCAATCTCAGGGAGACTTTCCAAATAAATAAATAAATCTGTATCTGGAGGAAAGCCCGTCTCATTTGCTAGATCTGGATCAGCCATTAATTTTTCGAGGAAAAACACTATAATAATTGGTTTTATCATAATATCTCTTAATTGATTGAAGTCTGCGTTGGTCATGTTAACTAAGACATATATAGATTCATTACTAAGAATAGGGTATAATTTTACATAATCATTGTAACTAGACGAGTTCTGGTTAATATAATCGTAATGATTGAATACTTCTATTGTATCACTGTTGTTAACAAACATTAATGTTCTATTCATTTCATTCTCAGTAATTGCAATTGGTATTACATCCTCTACTCCTCCTTGCTGAATTCCAACATTAACAATTTTTGAGAGATAATCAGGTAATGCTAAATTAGCATTAGCTTGTATAAATAATAGTGCAATTGAGGATATTATCATCAATAAATATGGTTTTGAATATTTTATCATGCGTGTCATTATATCTATAAATCGAATTTATTTTAGATTTAAAATTTTGATAAATTTTTTTCTAAATTAAATCAATCATCGGTTAATTTAATAATTTTAATTATTCTATTTAGAAGAATTATTATATCCTTCTTTTCTTCATCAGAGAATGAACTTACCAAATTATCTATCCATTTTCGACCAGCATAAAAGCTTTCTTTGAGAATTTTAATTCCATTTTGAGTTAGATTAACATATTTAACACGACGGTCATCAGGATCTTCTGATCGATTTATTAATCCTAATTGAACCATTCGATCCAATAATTGACTCGCAGCAGCATTTGAAACTCCAGATTCCATGCCAAAATTGGATATATTACAAGATCCTTTACGATGTATCCATATAAGTGCACCTAATTGAGGTAATGAAAGATCTCTTTCTTTTGAAAATTTCAAAATATTGTATATTGATTTACGTAATGTTATTTCAATCCAATTTTTAAAAGTAGATGAAAGATCTTGATCTATATTTTTGTTCATTCTTGTTTTACGAATGATAGATTAATTAAGTTATATTAATCTTTAATATTTCTTAAAATTTAAGTATTATTTAATATAAAGAAAGAAATCATATTGATTCTTTTTTTTATTTTAATTTTATCTAAGTTGAGTATGAAAAAAATTAAAGATAAACTACTATTTCAATAAGTTATATGTCACAAAAAAGATTGAGTTATGAATTTCTAAATGAATTTGAAGACTATGATTTCTCAAAAATTAAAGAAGAAAAAATTTTTCTTATTGGCTCGATATCAAAAGCAAAAGATTTCTTTATTAAAATTGAATCAATTCTTCAAATAAAATACAAAAAAATCGTCTCAATTTGTTCGGTTGATGGATTGTTAAATAAGGATAAATTCTCATATATTGAATGGGCTATTTTACAGGAAATAGCACTAAAAAAACTTATAGATCAAGAAGCTATTTTAGTTTTAGATATTGATAACTATATAGGAGAACAAACTGAAGAAGAAATTGATTATTTTAAAAACAAATTAAAAAGGAATGTATATTATTTATCTAAACTATAATTTTATTCCAATTCTTACTTTATTAAATATTATAAAATTAAAAATTATATAACAATACTTTATAATTACTATACGTAAGTAATAATATAAAAATAGCTTACTGAGTTATGCAAAAAAAAAAAGAAAAAAATTTTGAAAAATTATTAAACGTTATCTCTTCGATTTCAACGTTTAAAATCCTTCAATTATATTCTCAAGATAATAAAGGATATTCACTGACAGAAACATCAAAAAAGTTGAATCTATCAATTTCTACGATAAATGATAATATAAAAAAGCTAGTTTCTTTCCAATTTATATATGCTTTAGAAAAGAAATATTATATTTCTGCTTATGGTGATTATATATTAAATCAAATGGATAAAATAAGAATATTTAGTCAATTTGAGCTTATTTTTGGGAAAATAATTCAAAATATAATTCCTAATGAATTTATCGAAAATCTTTTTCCTTTTATAGAAGACGTTAATGTAAAAACAAGAACACTTAATATTATTTTAGATATGAAAAAGTATATTAAAATTTTTAAATCTAATCTTCAAAAGTTAACAACTTCGAGTATTTTTAGAACTTTAGGTTGGTGGAGTGATGATGTGGAATTCAGTTT
>CAZBEU010000049.1:0-2951 GCA_964491005.1 uncultured archaeon
CAAAATGTTAAATCCTCTTTTTTTTTTTTTTGACGATTCTTCTGGTTAATATCATTAATCTTTGAGCTATTTAATTCTAAATTACTAAAATAATCAATAAAATCATCAATATAATATGGTGAAAGATCTAAAGAACTTAAACCTAAAAATTCCTTTTCTTTATTTAAATTTTCTTCCACACAAATAACCCTAATATTCTATTGCTATAATTTAAAGTTTTATTTTAAAAATAAAACATATAAAAATGAAAAATATATAACTTATCAGAAAAAATATAAAAGATAATATTTTTAAATTTTTGTTTTCCTCCATCTTGAACACCTTAAAATCATAAATAAAATGACTAAATTTTAATTGAAAGTAAAAATCAAATATTATTATGGAAAAAAAAACTGATGAATTGATAGATTTTATTAAATCGAGAAAAAGTGTAAGAACCTTTCTATTTGAAAAAATTGATAAGAAAGTAATTGATATCATTCTCGAATGTGGAAGATGGGCACCATCTGGACTTAATAATCAACCATGGAAAGTTAATGTAGTAAATCATCCAACAATTAAACATATGATTGCTGAGAATACAAAATATAGTGAAATAATTGAAGAAGCATATTATAATTTAGTAATTTTTCTTGATAAAAAGAAATGCTATAACCGTGTAAAAGATATCCAATCAATTGGAGCGTTTATAGAAAATATATTATTGGCGGCTCATGCTTATGAACTCGGAGCAGTATGGCTTGGGGAAATCCTTAATAAGAAAGAAAAGATAAATGAAATATTCAAACTTAAAGAAGATGATTATGAATTAATGGGTGTAGTTGCAATTGGTAAAAAAGATCAGCAACAAAAAGATATGGGAACTGATGAAAGAAAAAGAGAGCTTTTGGATACTTTTACTGAATGGTATTGATGAAATTATAAGGAAATTTATTTGAATGGAGATAAAATATTACCTATCCAATAATAGAATTCTTCCCAATATGGATATGTTAAAAATAGATATAAAACAGCAAAAATTAACCCAAATATAAACCCAAAAATTACATCAATTGGATAATGCACTCCAAGGATAACTCTGGATATTGCCATAAATATGTCTAATACAATAAAAATTAACAGGATTATCGAATTATTGAAATAATATGCAAAAACAAATCCAAAAAATAAGAAAAAGGTTACATGTCCAGATGGAAAGGACCTTCTTTCTCTTATCAGTTCATCTCCTTGTTTTATTCCTTGCTCTTGGAATTTTATAAATGGTCGATTACGTTTTACAATTATATATCGAATTAGGAGATAAAGCAAAAGAGATTGTTCAAAACCAGCAGTCATTAAAATAAATAAATCATAATCTTTTGTTATAAACCCATATATTCCAAAATATATCCACAGTATTCCCCAAATAAATATATTTCCAAAAAAAGAATAGATCTGAGCTAATTTTACAATAGACTTTTTTCTTAGAAACTGTTTATCATAAAAATCTAAAAAAACTCTATTATCCCATTCTTCTATTTTTTTTAATAACAATTTTAAACTTAATTCTACAGGCAATTTTTAATTTAATCTCTCTTTCTCTAATTTCTTTTTGACAGTACCTTGATAGAAGGATTTTTTTGAATATTTATATTTTATGCAACTATTAATTGAATTAATATTATTAACACTCTTGATTCGTGTATTGGGGAAAAATGAAAATTTATTTATTATAAGATAAAGTATTAATTTTTGGTTAAAATTGATGTTCTCAGAGCTATGGATTATTTTGAGTTTTTATCTTATTCTAAGCAATAACATTTTAAAAAAATAAACTAAATTTATTATTGTGAATTGAAGATTGATTTATTTATTGAGGTATTTTTGATATATTATCATTGGTTGATATTCATTTATTGAGATCCCATAAAAGGAGATAAAGTATAAATGATCCCTCATATATCCAATATCATTATTAATACAATTTTATATTCTAAAGAAGATTCAAAGAATTATGGATAATGTCGCTATAGCAATAAACTATCTAAAAAAGGGATTTAATTTCTCTCAAGCAGTATTAGCTACATATTGCAAAAGATATAATTTAGATTCAAATTTAGCTATGAAAATCGCCACTGGATTTGAGTGTGGAGTGGAAAATTCGGCGCAAACTTGTGGGGCTATCATGGGGGCTTTTATGGTTTTAGGTCTTGAATATGGTAGATCTAAAGAAGAAGACACAGAAGCAAAGGAAAAAACATTATTTAAGATAAATGAGTTTAAGAAAAAATTTGTTGAAATAAATAGAACAATAGAATGTAAAAAACTACTAGATTGTGATATTAGAACACCAAAAGGTTTAGAAGTGGCTAAGAATAAAGATTTTTTTAACTTAAAATGCCCAAAATATATTAGAGACACTGTAAAAATATTAGATACTATTTTATAACCAATTATTTCATATAGTAAAATTTCTTTTGTATTTAGATATATTAAAAAAGATAGAATTAGTCTAGATTCTATATTAATATCTAATTTTAAAATAATACTGTTTTTTAAAATATTCAAATAAACAAATCCTGAATTATTAGAGGTAATATTATGAAAAAATATCAAAATCTATATTTTAAGAAATTATGTACGCATTTTTTTGAGATTAATAATGACGTTGAGGCAATTATTTTATCAAACGTTGATGGCAATATTTTACAAGAAATCAAAAAAGAAGAAATTGATATGGGGAGTATTTCAGATCTTACGACATTAATTCATCCTGTTATTGAAAGAATAAGAAAAGAATTTGCAATTCAAGAATTTGGTACTGCGAGTCTAAATACTGAGGATCATAGAATTTTATTTGTTTCCATAAATCAGACTATATTTATGATATATGTTATTGATCCAGAAGCATCTATTGATAGAGTTACTTCATATGCTTATTTTTTAGCAGAAAAAACAGCTCAAATTCTTGA
>CAZBEU010000050.1:0-16059 GCA_964491005.1 uncultured archaeon
TTTTTATATTTTTCTTTTATTTTTTTTAAATTTTCTATACTACTATCTTTATCTATTTTATTTGCAACTAAAACTATTGGTTTCGATATTTCTCTTAAAATTTTTGAATAAATATACAGATCATCATCAGACCATTCGTTAGGATTTTTAGATTCTAAATTGGAATCTTTTAGTGCCTTTTTTATATGATACGGAGTAATTCTTAATCCCGACAAACGATCACCCAATGCTTTAATGAAATCCTTTTGAATTCTTGAAAAAGCTCTTGTAAATTTATTCCAATCTTCTCTTTCTATTATCTTCTTATACCATAAATTAATTTCCTGTTCTAAAAATAAGATATCTTCATAGGGATCATGGAATCCTGAAATAGTTCTATTTCCTGTTTTATCTAAAGAGCCTGTTGTATCTATGATATGAATTAATATATCTGCTTTACTTAGATCGTTTAAAAATTGATTTCCTAAACCTTTACCTTTGTGAGCATCTGGAACAAGACCCGCTACGTCTAATAAATTAATTGGAATTAATCTCACGCCATTTATGCATAAGGAATTTTGAGGATTATCTATTAGATTTAATTTCTTACAAACACATTTACTTCTTACAGTTGCTACACCTTTATTCGGTTTTATAGTTGTAAAAGGCAATTCACTCATTTCTACATGTGTTAAACAAGAAGCGTTTAAAAAAGTAGATTTTCCAGAACTTGGTTTTCCTATAATACCAATTAATAAAGTCATATTTCATAACTAAGAATTGAATACCTTAAAATTTATTTATATTTTTGATTCTATATTGCAATTTACTAAAATTTAAAATTTTATATGAATTGTATTAATTCATTATTGTAAATTAAATATGGCAATATTACATTCTGAAGGAATATATTTTGAAAAAAGACTTTTACAGAAGTGCAATTAAAGAATCTATGAGTAAAAATGTCTTGAATTTTTCATCTTCTTTAGAAGATGATTTATGGATTATAGAAGAAGATATTATCGGAACTCAAGCTCATAATATAATGCTATTTGAACAGGGTATAATAAATAAAGATGAAATAAAGAAAATTCTAATTTCGCTTGAAAAAATACAAAATAAAATTGCTAATAATAATTTCGTACTCAATGAAGATTTTGAAGATATTCATCCTCTTATTGAGTTTACTGTTATTGAAGATATTGGAATGGATGCTGGGGGAAAAATTCATACTGGTAGATCAAGGAATGATCAAGTTTCTGTTGATCTAAGATTAAAATTCAGAAATGAATTGAATATTTTATCTGAAAAAATCTTTAATTTTATTGACATTTTATTAAAATTAAGTAAAAATTCAATAGATAATTATATCCCCTTATATACTCATCTTCAAAGGGCACAATTGGGGCAATTCTCTCATTTTATAAATTATTATATCGCTCAAATATTGCGTATTGAGAATAGAATTAATGAGGCTTATAAAAGAATTAATAAAAATCCTTTGGGTGCATGCGCGATAGGGGGAACAAGTATAAATATTGATAGGAAAAGAACAACAGAACTATTAGGATTTGATGAATTAATTGAGAATTCTATTGATGCTGTCAGCTCCAGAGATTATATTATTGAGATCTTGAATCTATTATCAATATTTGCACTACATATTTCCAGAATCTCTGAAGATTTAATTATTTTTGCGTCTAAAGAGTTTGATTTTATTGATATCGATGGACAATTTTGTTCTGGATCAAGTGTAATGCCTCAAAAGAAAAATCCGGACACTCTTGAATTAATTCGTGCAAAATCTTCTATAATAATCGCAAATTCCTTTAAATCATCGCTTATAGTAAAGGCCATCCCTTCAGGATATTTCAAGGATTTTCAAGAATTAAAACCTATTGTAAGAGAATCATTTAGTTTGATATTTTCAATAATTGAAATATTATGTGGTATTTTTTCTACAATTAAATTAAATAATGACAATATGAAAAAAGCTATAGATGAAAGCTATGTTTTAGCTTTAGACCTTGCAGAAATATTGGTAAATGATTATAAAATTCCTTTTAGACTAGCTCATCAGATAGTTGGAGATTTAGTTAAACTCTCCAAGAACCCCACTGAATTATTTGATCTTGCTACAATTAGTAAGGTATTATCCGATAATGGTTTTGATGATATAATAAGCTCATTAAATATTATCGAATCTTTACATAATTTAAAAAATTGTTTAGAAAAACGCATAAGTCAAGGGTCTCCTTCAACTAAAAATGTAAAAAGTTATCTAAAACAATTAGATTCTGAAAAAAATGAATTGTATGATTTATTTTTAAGAAGAATTCAAAAAATTCAGAATGCAAATACTTTGAGAAATAATATAATTCAAGATCTAATTGCTTAGATCAGATTTTTTTCTTATTTATATAATATTTTCGAAAATTTTTTTAATTTTATGACATAGAGATCTTTATATATTAGAATAAAAATTAATTAAAAGTGATAAAATAATGGCGCAATTATCTGGTGTCCCTGTACTTATCTTGAAAGAAGTGACTGATAGAAAAAGAGGAAAAGATGCCCAAAAAAATAATATTTCTGCAGCAAAAGCTGTATCCGAATCAGTTAAAACAACATTAGGCCCAAAAGGAATGGATAAAATGATTGTTGATTCTCTTGGAGATGTCACCATTACAAATGATGGAAAAACTATCTTAGATACTATTGATGTAGAACATCCTGCTGCTAAAATGATTGTAGAAGTTGCCAAAACTCAAGATGAAAAAGTTGGTGATGGAACAACAACAAGTGTAATTCTTGCAGGAGAATTATTGAATCTAGCTCAAGAATTAATGGAACAACAAGTCCATCCAACTATTATTTTTCGAGGGTATAGAAAAGCATTAGTAAAAAGTAAAGAGATTTTACAGAAGCTTGCAAATCAAATTTCAATTGATGATATAGATAATCTAAAAAAAGTTGCAGAAACTTCTATGAATAGTAAATTAATATCAAGTGCAAAAAGTCATTTTGCTAATATTGCAGTAAAATCTATTTCTCAAATAAAAGAGAAAAGAGGTATGAATGTTCTTATCGATTTAGATCAAATTCAAATAATTAAAAAAGAGGGAAAAAGTCTACTTGATACAGAGATAATTAATGGTATGATTGTTGATAAAGAGATAATAAATCCTATGATGCCTAAATTACTAAAAAATGCAAAAATAGCATTGATTAATTCTGCTTTAGAAGTTGAAAAAACTGAATTTGATGCTGAAATAAAAATTCAAACTCCTGATCAAATAAACAAATTCTTGGCTGAAGAAGCTAATATGTTAAACAAACGAGTTATCAAACTCAAAGAAATAGGAGCTAATGTTGTTTTTTGTCAAAAAGGTATTGATGATAAAGCACAAAATTTCCTTGCTAAAGAAAATATTGTGGCAGTTCGAAGAGTAAAAAAATCTGATATGGAAAAATTAGCTAGAGCTACAAATGCTAAAATATTAAATAATATTTTTGAGATTACTTCAGAAGACCTTGGATATGCTGGTAAAGTTGAAGAAAAAAAAATTGGCAATGATAATATGATTTTTATATCCGAATGTGCGTCTCCAAAAACAGTTAGTATTCTTATCAGAGCGGGTATTGAACATGTTGTTGATGAAGCAGAAAGAATGATTCATGATGCATTATCTGTTATTAAAGCTACTATAGAAGTTCCTTATATATTACCTGGTGGTGGAGCAACAGAAATCGAATTAGCAAAAAGACTAAAAACCTATGCAAGAACCATTGGAGGAAGAGAACAATTAGCCATTGAAGTGTATGCAAATGCTTTAGAAATTATTCCAAAGACTTTAGCTGAAAATGCAGGATTTAATCCTATTGACTTAATCGTAGAATTAAGATCAAAACATGAGACTGAAGATGGAAGCTCATATGGTATTAATATTGATTTAGGTAAACCAGATGATATGATTAAATTAGGGGTTATTGAACCTTTAGCGGTTCTAACGCAAGCAATTCTATCTGCTACAGAAGTAGCAACTATGATCCTTAAAATTGATGATGTAATCGCAGCTTCAGGACTTTCTAAAGGTGGAGAATAAAACTTACTCTTTTTTTTATATTTTTTATTGTAGAATTAGGTTAATCTAAATTATTTATTCTAAAGAATTCTCGACCCCATGAAAATTTTGAAAGGATAAGTATAGCACGATCTCTAAATCCAGTAATATAAAGTGCAGCTGATAGTGCTTCTGCAGAACTTAATTTTTCCCATTTACCATAATTTACGGGATTTGCAGCTATTAATGGAGGTAATTTACGAGATACATCTTCATCTATATTTTTTATTGTGAAAAAATGTTTCCAAGAACAATCTATTACAATTAGCCCATTTTTTAAAATAATCTCTCGATCTTTTGAGGAAATTTCTTTTTTAGCTAAGGGATTAAGAATGATTGATTTTTTTAAAGAACCATATATCTTACTTACTATTTTTAATAAATTTAAATTCTTTAATTTAACCGCTGTGCATTTGTTTTTTGCACAACCTCCCTTAATATATCTTATACAATATAGTTTTGGGATCAGAGTTATGTTTTCTTTTTCAATATTCATAATTAATACATTAAAATAATTAATAATGGTTTTTCAATTTAATATAATTGAATTTTTAGGGAATTTTTTAAGGATAGATAAAAAAAAATATTATCTTTAGTCAAAAAAAAAAAATCAACCATATGAGGATCCTATATATTCATCCTTTTGCTTTTTGGGCAAATTCACATTTATTGTTAAATTTTGCTAGAATCTCTAATTATCTTAATTCAAAAAATAAAGAATTTAAATTTACTCTCAAAGAGAAATATTTAGATTTAAGACATGAAAATTTACCTCAATTCTGTCCAGAAAAAATAGATCTCTATAGAGATGCTCTTAAAAAATTACTTACTAAATTATATCATAAATTTCCTTTTGATCTAGTTGCTATTTCTTGTTATACATCATTTAATTATTTAAATTCAGTTGAAGTAGCTTTCTTAATAAAAAAAAATTTTCATAAAACTCTTATTGTAGTTGGAGGCGTACATCCAACTATAGTTCCAGAAGATTTTCATATAACTAACATTCCCAATTATTTTTTTGAAGATTATCCAAAAAATGAAACACCTTTTGATTTTATAATCAAAGAAGAAGGTGAAATACCCTTTTTTAAATTAATAAGGGATTTGATAGAGAAGAATATAAATCTAAGGAAAAATATGAAAGAACCAAGTATTATTCTTAAAACAGAAATGATTAAAAATCTTGATGATATTCCTTTAATTGATTTTGGTTTATTTAAAAGATATAAACATGTTATAGATAAATTATATCTTGATTTTTCTAGAGGATGTATCTTTCGTTGTAGCTATTGTGGAACATCAGGAACTACAAATTGTTACAAAAAGGTAAGAATAAAGTCTATAAAATTATGTATTAAAGAAATAGAAATCTTAAAAAAAACTTCCTGGTTATCTATTAATCAAATCCACATCACTGATATGTTCTTTCTTCCTAAAAGATCTAAAAGAGAATTGTTTTTCAAAGAATTAAAAAAAATTAACAAGAATAATACAAAAAAACCATTAAAAATAATCGTCTATGATAGAATTGAATATTGCACCTTGAAAGATTTATATCATTATAAAAAATTAGATATTATCCCTCATTTTGGATTAGATTTTAGTTCTGAATTAATGTTATATAAAATGGAAAAATTTCTTGGAAAAGATAAAAATATATTACAAAGAAGTATAAATCAGTATTTAGAAAAAACAAGAGAATTAATAATGGAATCCAATAGAATTAATTCCAAAATCATATTCTATTATATGATAGGAACTCCTGGTGAAGATAAGTCATCATTAGAACAAGGAAAAGACTTCTTTCTAAAAAAAAGATATAGTGATAAATCATTAGTTGAAAAATATAATGTAAACTTAGATTTTTCTAAATATATGGCATTCATTGGTTCAAAATTATATGATATTGCTGAAGAAAAATTTGGATCAAAGATTTATTATAAAAATTGGTGGAAAATTTTTAATGTAAATCAACATTTTTTTGGGCTTTTAGTAAGACCAAGTAAAAATATGTCATTGATAGAATGTTTAAAATTAAGTTATCAATATCTTAAAGAGATAATAAAATATCAGATTAAGCGTAAAAATGATTTTTATTCATTCCAATTAGTTCTTTTTTGGAAAAATATTTTGAATAAAATATCTAATCTAAACCAAAAAAAAAAATTGAAATCAAAAATAAAAATCATTTTATAATTCATTGGTATTTACTTTTCACTAATATATTCGCGGTGTTTATAAAACGCTCTGAAACTTTTTCTACACCTATTATTTCTAATATCGAATATACTATATTTCTTGCTTCACCTATAATTGGAATAACACCATAATCAAGATTAAATAAACCAATAAAAGAAATATCTTCTACATTACTTTTATCCTTTCCTTTTGAAAAACTTAGTCTTCCTGAAGGACAGGTGATAAGACCATAGAGGTTGTCCGTACTTTCTCCTGAAATTGCAATATAACACAAAAGATCTCCCATGTTACCTTGAGAGGATTCTTCTTTCATTTTTTGAAATGCTACTGTTGCATTTGCTGAAAATGCTTCAATCGAAAGAGGTAAACCTATATTACTATTTTCCTTTGCATCTAACATTAATCCCGAAGGATCTGCAAGACAATATCTCAAAAAGATTGTTGAATTTTGGATAGAATTTAAAATTGTTGTTATACCTGTAATAAAATTTGTAGAATCATACTCTTTTGGGGTATAAGATAAGAAAGGAACATCAGTTCCCATACCACTAAGATAGATAGCACTTCTTACTTTATTTGAGAACTCTTCTAATTCTTTTTCTGTTGTCTGTACTCCTCCAAAAAATTCTCCAAGTTTTTGTTTTAGATAGTACATTGAACTTGCTAGATTATCAGCATCCAGTGGCCAATCTTTATTATAATTATGTACTATATTAAGAAGTGTTTGATTGATTTTTATAGTGATAAGACATACTTTATCAAAGAATATAAATGAAACAACTTGTTCATTGATTTCTAAATCGTCCCAATTTTCTGCAGTTGTTGAAAATGCAGCAGAAGCAAGACTAGTGATATGGTTTGGATTTATATCAAGATCACTTTTTCTCCCAATTTTTGCTATAGAAAGGCCATCTAAATCACATAAAACTACTAAGAGAGTTCCTTCAGATGATCTTAGTATGGATGTCAAATGTTTTATAAGAGATTCTCTAACACTCAATCTTTATCATCATTTTTTTTTCTTTAATAAAACAAATATTATTCCTTTATTTTATTTTTATTCTTTTAAATATTAAAAACAAATAAATGATAGTATTAGATCACATAATTATTTTTTAATTGTAATCTTATAATTGTCAATAATAATTAAATAGTAAATTTAATTAATTTAGAGCAGTTATATTTATATACTTATAGTATAAAAAAGCGGGAATTGCCAAGTATGGTCAAAGGCGGTGGACTTAGAAGAGATAATTCTCGAAGAGATCCATTCTCAAAGGAGTTCGGGAGTTCAAATCTCCCTTCCCGCACTTTTCTTCTATCCTAACTATCAATTCTTTTTAACGACCTTTTTTTAGATATTAATATTGGATTTATCAAAGTAAATTATTTATTACGTTAGTTCATGTCATGTTTAAATTTAATTAAATAATTGGATTTTAACTTTATTGGAATAATAATTTATAGAAATTTATTAAAATTTCTTTCTTTTTTGATAATTACAATATATGAAAGAACTATGAGTTAAGATATCAGATCTTCTATTGAACAAAAAAAAAAAATAACTTTTATAGAAAAATATTTAATTTCTAGATAATTTAGGATATTACAGATTAATATTATTATATTAAACTAATAAAACTAGTAATATTGATTAAAAAAAAAAAGAGCTTCTGTAGTGTAGTCCGGCCAAACTTAATTAATTAATAATTAAGGACAATGCATCCGAGGCTTTCACCCTCGTGACCCGGGTTCGAATCCCGGCAGAAGCACAAAAACATAAGTATGCCTCCGTAGCTCAGTTAGGTAGAGCATCGCCATAAACGGTGTGCCAAAAGCACCCGGCTAAGGTATTAAATCAAATAATACCTCCGGAAGTTAACCGGGCGGTCGCATGTTCGATTTTATGCTAAATATCTGAGCATAACGAGTCCCATATAATATCTGAATTACAGAGATTAGAGAAAGCCGGGGGCGTTTTATTTTTTTTCTTATTTTCTTATATTTTAGAATTGATAACAAAATCGAATCATAAGTTTTAATATATCTAAGTGTTATTATATATTAAAATGGTTTATAAAGTAATTTTTAAGGGTTCTAATAAAATTGAAAAAGAAAAGTTAAGTCTTACATTTAAGGAAGTTGAATTAGATTCTGGATTAAGAATATCTATTGATTATTTAAACAAGCTTAGACAAAAAAAAGATGCAAAGATTATAACTTTCCAAAATATTGAAGCAGTTATAAAATTTGGTAAGAATTCTACTCAACCGAATTATAACTATTACAATGTCATTCTTTTTTCATTAAAGGCTAAAAAACAAGGAATCTTAATTGGAAATTCTAAAAAAAAAGGAGATATATTAGTTGGAATATGGCCATTTAATAAAGAATTTGATATAGAGTCAATAAAATATCTAAATGAACTCTTTAATGATTTATTAGTTAATCCTATTAAATTCCAAGAGATCTGCATTATTAATTAAAGTAAAATTAAACATCTATTTCATCCATTAATCTTTCAATTTCTTCATTTATATTCAATTCTTTAAAATCAAAAACAGAAATCTCATAGGCATTTGAAAACTCGCTATATTTTGCTTTACCTTTAATTATTAGATTCTTACCTATAAGTTCCTTTGAGATCCCTTCTAATAAGGTGTTGTATTCTGGTGTATTAATTATTTTTGAAATGCTTTCTGTATTGGTGTTTATTATCTTTTCAGCATTTTCTGCTACAAAAACACATCTTATTGTACTTGTTCCATCATCTATAATTATATTCAAAATCATTCGATTTTCAGTTCCTCTAACCTCTTCACAATTACAATTACTTGTTTTTCTTCCACATTTTACACAAGCTTCATATATCGTAATATTAGAGAGTTCTTTAACAATAATACCTTTTATTTCATATATTCCAGGAGAATTAATATCATTAATATTTGTATAATTACCCGTATATGAAGATTTCTTATCTCCAATCCCACTAAGATCTAACTCTTTCAAGTCTTTAATATCTAAATCTTTAAATTCCAATTGAGATGTTTTGGTAAAAGTTACTTCTTTTCTTTTGTAAAATTCGCTGTATCTCAATACAACGTCTTTTAATATAATTCCTTGACCCATTTTAAGTATTTTTGAATATTTCTCTGCGTTATCTTTCCAAAATGTTACCCTTACACCATCAGTATCATCACTTACTATTATATTTAAGAGAGATACTTCTTCCCCTGATCTTAAATTAATTTTTTTTAAATTTTCAATTGATGAAATAACCCCTCTAAAAGAAACAATATTATTCTTTTCTTGTAAGTATTTTATTTTTTTTATTATATCCTCTTTTATATCTAACATTTCCTTTTCTTTAATGATTTTAGAATTAAATGATGATGATAATTCAATTTGATCAGAATTATATTTATTTTGTTTAGGAACCATGTTTGTAATTGTAATGACATCCCCTATTTCAACATTTTCAAGTTGTTCTGTTTTATCATCCCAAATTGTTATTCGAATACTATCTGTTTGATCTCTAATAAATATTGAACTTACTTTTCCTATTGCACCATCCTTTTTTTTAAATTCATTTATTTTACCTTTTTGAATAATTTTGCCCTTTACAGTTATTAATCTTTGTGTAAGATTAATTTCATTAATGGCAATTGTATCTTTTTTTTTTATTTTTGGATATTTTTTATTATCGATATCATTTGGAGATAAAATAATCTTACCTAAATTTGAAACATGAACCTCTATTCCATATTTTCCTTCTTTAGCATAACCATTTACTAATTTAACTAATTCATTCAAATTAAAAAGTGCACTATCTAAGATTTCTGTTTTATCATCCCATAATACCACTCTAATATCCCCAGAACTATCACTTAATAAAAATGAACCCACTTTGCCTATACTACCATCTTTTTTATTAAATTCACTAATTCTATATATTTCTTTTATTCTTCCTATAAGTATAATATTTCTCATATTTGATGTGATATCTGATATATTTATTTCAATATCTTCTAAATAATCACTATCTTGGTCTTTAACATCCACTCCTAATTCTTTTGCGATTATAAATAATGCTCCTTCATCAGAAATTAATCCTTTTAATTCTTCTTTTTTTTCGCTTACCATTTTCTCAATATCAATCTTATTTAACCCAGTTTCTTCAATAATCTTTTTTATATAATTATCGATTTTCATGTTGATCACATATATTTTTTCTTTATTTTCTAAAAAGGATTCTAGCTTTTATAGCTTATAAATACATTTATTTAATTGTTAATTACACTTTATTATTTTTAAAAAAAAAGTCTGTCTTGATTAAATGATTTATGTTATTAAAATTAATAAAACTTAGCTAATCGTATATAAAATTATCAAGAAATCTTGGGAATCTTGGGAGGTTAACAAAATCTCCCTTATCCTATTATCTTGTATAGAATCTGGGAATGATTCTTTCATGATAATATATCCCGTATTTACATCAACATTTATAATTGTTTAATTATATTTGTATTTATATTGAGTAGGATTTGTAAAACGTAATAATTTACACATCTCAGAGGATTTCATCGCTTTATTATTTAAAAATATATTATTGATAAAAGGATACTATCAAAATTTATGGGCTTATAATTCCATATATTTTCTTCATTTTTTTGGAAAGGATTCTCATTTTTATATCTTAAAAATAAATTTATTTATTTATTGATTGGATTCTACTATTTTTGAAAAGAAAGAGTTTTTTAGCTAAATTATTTATTATAAAATAATCTTATATCTTCTATAGAATTCTAAAAAAAATGAAAAATTTTGAAATCATCCCGGTTATAGATATCTTAAACTCAAAAGCTGTCCATGCTATAAAAGGAGAAAGGTCAAAATATAAAATTCTTCAATCTTATTTATTTAATTCTTCTCTACCAAAAGAAATAATAGAGATAATCAGTAAAAAATTTAATTTTAATACGTTCTATATAGCAGATTTAGATTCTATAGTTAATAATAATCCAAACTTTAAAATAATTAAAGAAATAATTTCTCTTCAAAGAATAAAATTAATAATAGATCCTGGAATTAAAAATGAAGAAGATATCGAAGTATTTTCAAAATTAAATATTCATAATCTCATTTTTGGATTAGAAACCATTCAGAATTTTAGAGTAATTTCCTCTGGTATTGAAATTATAGGATTAAATAAATTAATCGTAAGTATAGATATGTATGGTGATAAAATATTTTCAAATAATCTTCATTTTCAAAATAAAAAAATTTTACCTTTTATCAATTCAATAAATAATTTAGGTGTTGAAAAGATAATTCTCTTAGATCTAAAAAGAGTTGGAACAAAAATTGGAGGAATTCCAAAATTATATAATACTATAAAAAGAAGGTTTGATGGAAAGATCTTTGTTGGGGGAGGTATTCGAGACATTGATGATATTAAGCAATTAATTGAAAAAGATTTCGCTGGTGTTTTAGTCGGGACAGCTTTGTATGATGGTACAATCACTATTGAAGATTTCAAATCAATATAAACATTAATCAATAATAATTTGACCAATTGATGATAAATCTAAAGATTTTTTACACACTGGACAATTATGTTTCATTTTAATCCAATCTAACAAATGATCTTTATGAGCTTTTGCACCACACAAAGGACAACCTGAAACATCATCAAAAACCTCTATATTCTTTCCACAAACAGAACATTTTGCTTTTGCTTCTGTGGAGATTAAAATTGCATTCTTCTTCAAATCTAAAATTACATTTTCAGTATTTTCTGAAGTAGGATTAATTTTCTTCAGTTCTGATCTGGTATCAACACAAAATATCGTTCCCTCTGTATCATCTTTTCTATTTCCAATCCATACAATTTTACCTTTAAAATATGATGAACCTTGTTTTAGTAATATCAGATCAAGATTTCTTTCCTCCATTACATATGTTTGGATAACTTTTGTATATGCTATTGATAAATGTGTCGATAATTTTTTTATCACTTCAATAGGATCTTTAAAAACCTCCTCAGTAATATCAATTTTAGTTTCTTCTCTAGGTGACATAATTAAAATTTTATTAATTATAATATTTTTAAAAGAATTTTATATATAATAATAATAATAGAATTTAAATCTTTGAGAAAAATATATTAAAGTTTTTTTTAAACTAGATATTTATTAAAATAATTAATTGACTAAATTGTATTTTTATTATTTATATCATTATTTACAATGTATTAATATCTACAAAAACAAATCAATGAGAATCAATGAAGCATCATATCAAACTCCTTGTAAGCCCAAAAAATATTGAAGAAGCTAAAATTACAATTAAGGCAGGAGTTGATTATATTGATTGTAAAAATCCAGAAGAAGGTTCTTTGGGAGCAAATTTTCCATGGATTATTCAGAATATGAAAACCCTCATACCAAAAAATAGAAATCAAAAATTAAGTGCTACAATTGGAGACTTTCCAAATCTTCCTGGAACGGCTTCATTGGCAGCTCTTGGAGCGGCTGTATCTGGAGCAGATATTATCAAAATTGGATTAAAAGGTCCTATGTCTATTAAAGAAGGAATTAATCTGGCAAAAAAAGTAACTAAATCTGTTAAAAGATATGATAAAAATAAGGACGTCGTAATTGCAGGATATGCTGATTACAAACGTTTAAATAATTCTTTAGATTATTTGTCTCTTCCTGAAATAGCATCAAAAGCGAATGCAGATATAGTAATGCTTGATACATATGTAAAAGATGAGAAGAATTTATTTGATTTTCTGAATGTTACTCAATTATCTTTATTTATTGAAAAAGCAAATCATTATAACCTTAAAACAGCTCTTGCCGGTAATTTAAGAAAAGAAAATATTGAAAAATTCCAAATAATATCGCCTGATATTATTGGGATTAGAGGCGCTGTGTGTGAAGATTTTAATCGAAAGACCGGAATGATTACATTTGAAAAAATAATAGATTTAAAAAAAGAATTAATTAGGTGTTTTTCATAAAAAAAAAAACCGAAAATGAAAAAATAATTATAAAAATAGCCCAAAGCGAATATTTATATGAAATATGTTTATGCGCTCAAGAATATATTGAATTGATTGATGAATTTAAAAAAAAGTTTTTAGATAATCAATATATAATTTTGACTGCTTCTCATAATGAAATGATTATTGGAGTATTAATTGTAGAAGATAAAAGTAAACAAGTTGATAGTTTAAGAAAAATTATTCCAAGAGCTTGTATTCATTTATTATATGTAAATAAAAACTATCGGAAAAGGGGTTTAGGGAAAAGAATGATAAATTCTCTAATAATGCTTCTTATAAAAAATAGATTTGCTTCTCTTTATATTAAATTACCTGAAAAGAATAAAAAAGGGATAAACTTTTTTTTAAATAATGATTTCTTAAATAATTATTTTAAACAAAAAAGTCGAAATAATAATAAAATTTTATTAGAAATGAACTTATGGCATGATTTTAACGTAAGTGATTGTGAAAATATCCAATTAGATTCATTTGCATTATATTAACAAAATTAATAATCACGGAATATATTATGTTTGAAAAAGAATTAGGATTTATTGGTATAGGAAAAATGGGTAAAACATTATTAGAAGGCGCCCTAAAAGTATTAGAAAACAAAAGAATAATAATATATGATATAAATAAATCTGTTTTAGAAGAAAGATCAAATGAATGTAATGTTGATCAAGGAATGTCGAATTCAGATGTAATAAGAAAAGCAAAATATGTTATTATTGCTTTGCTCCCACAGGTAATTGATAATGTTTTAAAGGAAATTTCCAGTAATCTTCAAGAGGATCAAATATTAATTTCAATTGCTGCTGGAGTCTCAATAGATCATATTGAAAAATCTATAGGAAAAAGAATGGGCATAATAAGAGTTATGCCAAACACACCTGCTTTAGTTGGTGAGGGCGCAACAGCAATCTCCCATAATGATAAAGTAAATGGTACTGAATTGGATTATATTGTAGATCTTTTTAAAGCTATTGGTTTAGTTGTACAACTTGATGAGAAACATCTCGATGCAGTTACAGGGCTTTCCGGTAGTGGTCCTGCCTATATCTTTATAATAATTGATGCCTTAGCTGATGGAGGTGTTAAAATGGGGCTTCCAAGAGATATTGCTATAAAACTTGCGGCTCAAACAGTGCTTGGTGCCGCAAAAATGGTTATTAATACACAATTACATCCTTCTATTTTAAAAGATAAAGTTGCCAGTCCAGGAGGAACAACAATTACTGCAATTCATCAACTTGAAGAATCCAAAATAAGAGCTGCAATGATTTCCGCTGTTGAAGCAGCCACTTTAAAATCAAAATCAATGAAATAAAATACCTTACATTTTAAAACCTTTTTCATCAATCTTTAAAATATATATTTTCTTTTTATTTTGATATGATTCAAATATATCTTCTATCTTTCTTATATCCTTATCTTCACAAATAGCATAAATTGAACGTCCTAATTGATTCATACTTGCCCCTATAATTTTTTCTTTTTTTAATTGAGAAAGTAATTCTTGGACATTTACTAAATCTAATAAATTAATAAGATTTGTTTTTTCAACAAATTCTAAAGATAATTCCGCAAATGTATTAATATTTGGATTTTTTATAAATCTTTGAAAAATATCTTTTCCTACTTTAATTATAACAGACCGTACTTTTTCATCAGCTAAAATATTGGTTGTCGATATTTTACCAAAAGAGGTAGTAATCACCCTAATATTTTTTGGGACATAAATCTTCTCACAAACACACGGATAACCACCTTCTTTTAAAATAGATAATCCTGGATTTAATTGACCGCAAACAGTACCCAATCCGGTTTTATTTATTACTTCCGAAACATGTGCTATTCTCCCACATTCATAAATTGTAAATCCTAAATTTAATATTTTATTTAAACCAAATATTAATCCTAAAGCTCCAGAACCACTAGCTCCATACCCTGATTCTACGGGTAATTCAAAATTATGATAAACATTGATAATTCTTGGTTTTCTTATTAAATGCTTTACAGAGTTAAATATATAATAGGAAGTCCCGGCTTTTTGATCTAGTTTTTCTCCATTTATATAAATATTACATATTGTATCATTGTTTCTTTCTAAAGCTTGAGTATTAATTATAGTTGTTCCAAACGCATTTAAAGTAAAACCCACGCCCCTAGATCCAATATTTGCGGGATCCGAAGAATGAACTTTATTATTTTTATTTATAATTTCAAAAAAACCAGTAATTCTATGAGGAACTTTTATATTAAAATCTCTGTTATTTTCAATCATCAATATTATTAAATCAATTCTATAGGGTATGTTATAGATAATTTCTTTTTAAATTAAAAATTGTCTAGACGTTCAAATAGTTCGAATTACGATTAATAAAAATAATAATTGAAACCTCATAAAATATAATTGTTTTTTAAATTTATATAAAATTATAAATTTCTATAGATTTTTTGTTAATAGATGAAAAAGATTAACTGAACCACCACCCCCTATAAATGAAATGGATTCATAATTTGTAATATCATATTAGTAAATTTAAGATATTTTTGCACTCTAACTATAAATGTGAACAAATTTGGACACGGGGTCCTCACTTGTTCTAACCCGTCGTTAGAGGAAACGGGCGATTAAGATGAATCATGATGTAGTACATCCGCATGAATATACTTGTTGCTGAACTAATAGGGCGT
>CAZBEU010000051.1:0-7004 GCA_964491005.1 uncultured archaeon
ATTGTTTATGCGAAAATTGAAATACATCCCTTATTCGCACAGCTGGAAACCGACAATCTCTATTGAGTAGGTATTTGAACCCTTCCCAACTACTTTTCTTCTTATGAGGTATTATCATCCTCTTTATGAAAGAGGAGGGCTCATAATAATTCTTCTCGAAGTGAGATATATATTCTCTATATGAGGGAAACCCTCCAAATTATTTTTCATCTATGAAATTTGCTTCACTTATTATTTTTTTTCTACTCCTACATTCTAATTGTATTTAACTATTATAATTATACCAAAAAATATGTTTTGTTGATAATAAGAGAGGTTTGCTTTATTAACAACGAATGATTTAATAAAATACAATTTTTATTCAAAATATGATATATTTTTGAATAATTTTATTATTTTAAAGGATGATATCTCCTAAATCTAAGTATAATTCATACATAATTTTATATAATTTCCAAAAGATTAATTGATTGTAGTATAATTAATAAGTTATTCAATAAGTCTTACAAGAAAATAATTTATTTATAGTTATTATGAAAGAATAAGGATCTCTTATGTTAAATGATATAGAAAAATATATTTAAATTGGACAATATGAACAAGCTTTAGCTTTTTTAACATCCATTGAGGGAGAGAGAGAACTTACTAATGAGGAAGAATTGTTGCGTAAGTATTCAGAGATCTTTATTTTATTAGATAAAGGTGAATTTCAGAAAGGGAGTCTTCTAGCAGATGAAATGATAAATGATGCTCAAAAACAGGGTGATAAATTAAGGGAGATTGATGCATTAATCGCTAAGACTGAGAATAGTAATTGTTTAGGATTGTTTGATGAGTCTTTCGAACTTATTAGAAAAGCTGAACATATTTTAAAAGAACTAAAAAAAATCCCTGATAATATCAGAATGCAAAAAGAAGCTTATCTATACTATTTAAAAGGAAGAATTCATCGAGATTCTCACAATGTTCTTGATGCCATAAAATTATTCAAGAAAAGCTATGAATTTCGAAAAAATATTAATGATAAATTTGGAATGATGTGGTCTTTATTAAATTGGGCATCGATTATTACGGCTATAGGAAATTTCAAGAGTGCACAGAAATATTTTAATGAGAGTCTTGAAATAGCAAAGACCCTTAATGTAGAAGTTGGAATTATATGGAATTTAATCTACTTGGGTTGGTTGAAATATCATATTAGAGATTTAAAATTAGCAATAAATTATGCTGAAGAATGCTTAAAAATATGTGAACCAAAAAACTATAAATATTCGAGTACTCGATGTTATGATCTTATAGGGCATTGTTATCTTATTAAAGGTGATGTCAATAAAGCATTATCTTTTTTTAAAAAGAGTTTGGTAATTAGAGTAGAAATTGGTTATAAAAGCTATATCGCTCAATCCTATTTTAGTATAGGAAGAGTTTATAAGCAAAAAGGAGAATTAAAAAGAAGTTTGAATTATTTCAAGAAAGTATTAGAGATATCGCCTTTAGATGATCGTCAAATGTCAAAGCCTACATATTTAAGTGCATTGGGTAAGATATATTGTGAATTAGGAGATTTTAAAAGAGCTAAAGAATATTTACTCGAATCACTTGAAATGTTGAAAAAAAAGGAAATGTTTCTTTTTCAATTCTTAAACTACAACGTATCTATTGCCACAACGCTTCATTGTTTAATTGTTCTTTCAATAAATATAAATGACACAGAAAAGATTTATGAATACCTAGATATGTTGGATTTCTTGACTAAAAAATATCCAAATTTAACACAAATAAACCAGATTTATAGATTGGATAAAGCACTGATATTAAATACAAAACAAAGATTAATGGAAAAAATGGAAGCTGGAACAATATTAAAGGGATTGATTAATGAAAAAATAATTGATTATGATATACTTATTGAGACAATAACGACACTTTTAGACAATTTAATGTATGAATTAGAATTAACTGGAAATAACGATATTCTTCATGAAATAGAAGAACTAATAAATAAAATGCAAAACTTAGCTGAAGAACAAGAATTGTTTTCATTACTTGCAGAGATGAACTTTTTTAAAGCTAAAATATTCCTACTTAATTCAGATTTCAATAGAGCACGATCATTACTATCAAAAGCTCAAAAAATAGCAAATAATCATGGCCTCATAAGATTAGCAAATAAAATTTCTAACGAACACGATAATTTATTGAATTATTTAACCAAATTGAAAGATAAAGCCGATCAAAACATACCAATATTACAGAGGTTGAAAGAATCAAAAAGTGACTTTTTATTCTCAAAATTAATTCAATTTAAATATGGAGATACATCCAATGAATTTGAAAATCCAATTTATTTAGTCATTCTTAGTCCTTATAATGGGAGATGTATCTATAATAAGACATTTCAAGAGGATAATTTTTTAGATGGACATCTTTTTTCAAGTTTTATCTCAGCAATAAATATTTTTGGAAAACAGGCATTTTCCACTTCAGAGTCTATAGATAGGATAAGACATGGAGAATATATGATTGTTTTTCAATCCAAAGGTAATTTTTTATTTGGTTATGTCTTTAAAGGAAAATCATACAATGCTATTTCAAAATTAGACCAATTTATAGAAAAAGTATCGAATAATAAAAAATTTAGAGAAGAAATGAATATTTCGCTTAAAAAACATAAGCAAATATCAGAACACGTAAATTCAAATATTAATAAAATAGTGAATGACATATTCATTATAAAATAAAAAAAAGAGATTCTTTTTATTTTAACTATCTTTCATCCTTCTTTTAGAATAGTTTGATTAAATTAAAGGATCAATTACTAAATCCAAGATTTTTTATAGGTTTTTTTTGATCATTTTATTAGAAAATATATTAATAGTTTTGAAAAAAATCTGATTTTTATCTCTTATTTTAGGTCGATAAATACATAATAATATAATCACATCGGAAAAAAAAAAGTATAATGAATAATCATAAAACAACTCAAATAGAAGATTGTCTTTCTTATGGAAAATATAATGAAGCAATAAAACTATTTGAAGCTTTAGAGAAAGAGAGAAAAATAACAGAAGAAGAAATTTTACTCAAAAATTATATTCAGATATTTATCTATCTTGATCAAGGAAAATTTCATAAAGGGTGTGAAACTGCAGATGAATTACTTAATTTATCAAAAAAATATAATAATAGTCTCAAAACTATTGACGCTTATATTGGAAGAACAGAAAATACGATTTGCTTAGATTTATATGAAGATTCTTCTTACCAAGTTCAAAAAGGAATGGATTATCTTCTACAAATAAAAGATAAAGAATCAATAGACTATAAATATAGAAAGGCATATCTATTGTTTTTAAACGCACGGATTATGCAAAATTCGTATAAATTCTCAAAAGCAATCACCTTATTTGAAGAAAGCTATAACATTAGAAAAGAGATAAATGATCAATTTGGAATGTTATTCACATTAATTAATTGGGGCATTTCTATTACATCTAATGGGGATTTTAAATCTGGTGAGGATTTTCTTAATAAGAGTTTAAAAATAGCTAAAGAAATAAAAAACGAAGTTGGAATTATATGGAGCCTAGTCTATATTGGTTGGATAAAGTGTCATTTAGGAGAATTAGATGAAGGAATTTCTTTTGCTGAAAAATGTTTAAAAATTTGTGAAGTAAAAAATTATTATTATGCAATAACAAACTGTTATGAGTTATTAGGAAATTCTTATCTAAATAAAGGCAATTTAAAAGATGCTTTATATTATTTTGAAGAAAATTTAGAATTAAGACTAAAAATGGGATATAAAAAATTAGTTACTCAATCTTATTTTAGTATAGGTAATGTTTATAGTAAAAAAGGAGAATTAAAAAGAAGTTTAGCATATTATAATAAAATATTAAAAACTCCAGAGACTGATGAAGATTCTATTTCAAAACCAACGTATTTAAGCACAATAGGAAAAATATATAGTGAATTAGGAGATTTTTCAAAAGCTAAAAAATATTTAATGGAAGCTTATGATCTATTATTAAGAAGAAATATATCTGTATATCATTACCTAAATTTTGATATCTCTATTGCTAAAACCTTACATTATTTAATCATTCTTTTAGTAAATCATAATGAATTTAAAGATCTCAATTTTTATTTAGAAGAGTTACGTAAGTTAAGCGATGATTTTCCTAACCTAAAACAGATCAGAGATTTATATCGACTTGATAAAGCAATAATCTTAAAATCAAGCACACGATTAATGGATAAAATGGAAGCATGGACTATATTTAAAGGTATTTCTGAAGAAAGTTTAAATGATCCTGAAATTTCAATTGAAGCAATGACAAATTTATGTGAACTGTTAATATATGAAATAGAAGTTACTGGAAATAAAGCACTTATTGATGAAATTGAAGAATTATCAAATAAATTATTAGATATTGCAAAATCTCAATTTCGTTATAATGTAATGGTTGAGACTTATTTTTTTAAAGCAAAAATATCATTATTAAATCTTGATACGAATACTGCTCGATTATTATTAACAAAAGCACAAAATATCGCTATTGATCATGGTCTTAAAAGATTAGCAAAAAAAATTTCGAATGAGCATGATACTTTGTTAGCTAAACTTGATGAATGGGAAGTACTTATAAAAAAAAATATTCCTTTAAAAGAAAGAATTAATTATTCCAGACATGAATTTTTATTCTCCAAAATGGTTAGATCTAAAATAGACAATATTACAAATCTAAAAGATATCCCCGTTTATTTTGTGATTTTATATTCTTTTGATGGTCGATGTTTATACAGTAAAGCTTTTGAAGAAATATCAATTAATGATGGAAATCTAATCTCAAGTTTTATTTCAGCAATTAATTTATTTGGTAAGGAAGCTTTATCTTCTTCTGGATCTATTGATAGGATAAAACATGGGGAATATTTAATTAATATACAACCAAAAGAAAAATTTTTATTTGCCTATGCATTTAAAGGTCAATCATATTCAGCTAAAATAAAGTTGGATAATATTATAGAAAAATTATCAGAATCAGCGGAAATATTTAATGTTTTAAATCGTTCTGTAGAAAATTACCTCGAAATTCCTGAAAAAACTCGCTTATTAATAGAAGATTTAGTAAATGAAATTGTTTTAAATGCATAACTAATTGAAATTATCAAATTATATATATTGAATATTTTTATGAATTAATTAAGTATAGTTGAATGATAAGTTATATTCTTTTATTCTAAGAGTGTAAATACTAATAATAAATTTCTAAAAAAAATGTCAGAAGAACAAGAAAATACTATAAATTCTTTGATCTCTATTGGAAGATTTAATGAGGCTTATAGTCGGATTATTGATATTGAGAAAACACGTTCTCTAACTAATAATGAAAAATTAATAAAATATTATTCCCAGATATTCATATATATTGATAAAGGAGAGTTTCAAAAAGGATCAGATCTCGCAGATCAGATGATAAAGGAAGCAACTAACCAAGATAATAAATTAGGATTAATGGATGCATTCATAGGCAAGATTGAATGTGCAATGCATTTAGATGGGTTGGAAATTTGTGATAAATTAATTAATGAAGGAAATCTTCTAATAGAGCAATACAATGATGCTCATGATAAAGAGATTAAAAAGAGAAAAGGATATTTAAGATTTTTAAAAGGTAGAATATTTCAAGAAAAAAGTATGATTTTAAAAGCAATAGATTTATTTAAAGAAAGCATAAAGATTTGGGAAGAAATAGGAAATGATTATGGAATTATATTTGCTTTACTAAATTGGGGATTTTTAACAAATTATTTTGGAAATACGACAGAAGCTAAAAATTGTCATGAGCGAAGTCTTAAAATTTCAGAAAAATTATATGTTGAAGTAGGAATTATTTGGAATACTATATCTTTAGGATGGATAAATTATCATTCAAGAGAATTAGATTTAGGTATTCAGAATGCTAATAAAGTACTTTCGATAAGTGAATTAAAAGGATATAAGTTTGTATCTCCTCATGCCTATGATATTTTAGGTCATTGTTATAATTTGGAGGGGAATTTACAAAAAGCACTTTATTATTTTCAGAAAAGTTTAATTATAAAACAAGAAGAAAAATATGAAAGTCTTTTACCTCATTCATATTATTCTATTGGAAATATCTATAGTCAAAAAGGCGAATTAAGAGAAAGCTTAGAATATTTCAATAAGGGTTTAAAACTTCAAGAAGCAGAAAATAATATTAGTCCTGTATATTTAATCGCTATGGGTAAAATATATGGAGAGCTTGGAGAATATTTAAAAGCTAAAGAATTACTACTAAAAGGATTAGACCTACTAAAAAAAAAACAAAATATACTTTTTTATCATTTTTTACCATATCACAATTCATTAGCTCAAGCATATCATTATCTAATTGTGCTCTCAATTAATAACAAAGATAAAAAAAATGTGGAAGAATATTTAGAAGAAATTTTAGAATTAAATAATAAAACTATTAAGGTTAAACTCATAAATCACATCTATAGACTTGATAAAGCTATTTTTCTAATATCCAATAATCGTCTTATGGACACTATGAGTGCAGGAAAAATTTTAAAAGAACTCGTAGATGAAAAAGACCTTGATCATGAAATTGCTATTGAAGCAATGTTAAATTTATGTGAAGTTTTATTACATGAGCTAAAAATTGCTGGTAATGACGATATATTAGATGAATTGATTGAGCTCTCAGATAAACTATTAAATATTGCTCAGACACAATATTTACATGTTTTACTTTCAGAAACATATTTGATGAAAGCAAGAATATCGTTAATAAATTTGGATACAAATCAAACTCGGTCATATTTAACAAAAGCACAAAAAATAGCAAATCAATATGGTTTAAAATTATTAGCAAACAGAATATCTCAGGAACATGACTCACTTTTAGAGAATCTAGAGGATTGGGAGAATAAAACAAAACAAAATATACCTTTAAAGGATAGATTAACGG
>CAZBEU010000052.1:0-4079 GCA_964491005.1 uncultured archaeon
AAAAATTATATAATTAACAGAAATCCTGAAACATCTGTCATTACCATCAATCTTGATCCTGGAGTTAAACATATACCCTATAATCCAGATATTGATATTAGAGATTATATTATATTGGAAGATGTAATGGAACATTATGAGCTAGGTCCAAATGGAGCCACAATTCTTGCTTCAGACCTAATGGTTAATTATATAAGAGATCTAAGAAATGAAATTGAAGAATATAATCCTGATTGGGTTTTGGTGGATACCGCTGGTCAATTAGAACTATTTTCTTTTAGAGAAACTGGACCATTGATTGCGAGTTCCTTAGGACTTGGAGCCGTTCAAAAATCAGTATCATTTCTCTTTGATTCAAATTTTGTTTTAAGACCAAATGGTTTTATTTCGACCTTACTTTTAGCTGCTTCAGTACAATTCAGATTTAGACACATCCCACAGATCAATATTTTATCTAAAATAGATCTAATTGATGAGGATCAAGTAGATATGATTATAAATTGGAGTCAAGATTTCCAAGCACTAGAGGATTATACAAATGAAAGAGAACAGGGATTAATAAGAGAATTATCTATGTTAATCTCAGAGGTTTTTATCCAAATGGGTTCAACTTCTGAATTAATTCCTTGTTCAACAAAAAAAGAGAATTCTGTTGATATTTTATTCGGGTCTCTACAAAGAATCTTTAATTCGGATGAATCGAAGTTTTATTAAATTTCTTTATATATTATTTATTTTAATTTGTAAGGAAACCTAATATTAAAAAATTTTAAAGCATAGTAAATATTTCCTAACTCAAGAAAAAATGAAAATAATTGGACCTATTGCTGGGATTGGGTCGCGTTTACGTCCATTTACATTAAGTAAACCAAAAGCATTTATTACCGTAGCGGGAAAAATGGTATTAGATCATATCCTAATGAAATTTTTAAATACATTTGATAATAATGCAGAATTAGTTCTTATTGTAGGGTATAAAAAAAGACAAATTATTGATTATGTTCAAAAACATTATTCTAAACGGTTTAAACTTAGCTTTTTAGAGCAACTTCCAAGAGGATATAGAGAAGATATTCCTTATTATTGGGGATTAGGAGAAGCTGTTTATTTAGCTCATGATAAGTTTGATAATATTCGAATTAATAATCCTGAAGATGATAAAAGAGAAGGATGTTTAATCTTTTTAGGAGATATGATTCTAATTGATGAATATTCCTATATTATGTATAGATACTATGAGTCGGATGTAGATGGGATTATTACCGTAATGAAAGTACCGGAAGAAGATGCAAGCTCTTATGGAATTGTTGATGTTGATGATAATAATATTATCAAGAAATTAGTTGAAAAACCAAAAGAATATGTTTCAAATTTAGCTATAGCTGGGATTTATGCGTTTTCTAATACCGCTTCAAAGGAATTATTTAAAAACCTCAAAAAATACTTAGATAAAAAAACTGATAAATCCAATGAGATCTATCTAACAGAAAGTCTTCAAGATCTCGTAGATAGTGGATTTAAAATTGCTGCAGTTGAATTAAAAAAAGGAATTTTGGATTTTGGAAAACCATCTTCTTTATTATATGGAAATAAATTTTTACTGGAACAAGAATCACATAATTCGAAGAATTATAATGATAAAAATATTAAAGTTGAAAAATCAATTATAAAAAATCCAGTATATATAGGAAAGAATACAAAAATAATTAATAGTGTTATAGGACCAAATGTATCTATAGGAAAAAATTCTATGATTGAAAATAGCATATTGGAAAATTGTGTGATTGAAAAAAATGTTAATTTTACTAATATAATTACTGAAAATTCCATAATTGGAAGTAATGTAGTTATTAGTAATATTTCAAAAAATAATTTAATTATAGGGGATAAAAGTATTTTCTAAATTCATTTTTCATTTATCAAAATAATTTAAAGTAAGTTTAATAATATTTAACTTATTAATAATAAAACAATTAAAATTTTTTATTCTAAAGATTTGATCTAATATGCCTCAATATATAGCTTTTGATATAGGACATAAACCTAGAGGAAATCTTAAAGAGAATTTTACAGAATTACATGCACTATTAACCAAAAATGATTTTATATGTAATGAATATTTTGAAGCAACTATTACTCAGGAAACATTAAAAGGATATGATATCTTAGTTTTTTCTTGTCCAGATTTCTCTAAAATCTCTCGTCAAGAGATTCTAGAAATAGAAAATTGGGTTAAAGATGATGGAGGTGGACTTTTATTACTCTCCCATGCAGGTGGTGATAAAGGAAGAAATAGCAATCTGAGTGAATTAGCAGAATTATTTGGAATGTCTTTTGAAAATGATCAAGTCCTTGATAATGAAAATAATTTTGGTTTAGAAAATCTACCATTAATATCTAATTTCACACCCCCTCACCCAATTACTAGTGGAATTAGAGAAATATGTTATCGAGCTGGATGTTCTCTTAGTATTATAGGGAATGGAATTCCTATTGCGAATTCAAATGATACTTCAGATCCATTTTCAACACCATTAATATGTGTTTCTGAACCTGAAAGAGGACGTGTATGTTGTTGTGGTAGTTATGAGATATTTAGAGATAAAATTGGTGGAGGTATATCATATGATACACATTCTCAATTAGCATTGAATATTTTTCAATGGTTGATTTCAGATTATAGATTTGAATCACAACTAAGCTCTACAAAGCAAAAATCTAAACCACAAATAGAAAATGTAATAAATAAAGATCAATTAGTAAATGAAAATATAGTAAATCAATCTATTTCTTATACTCAAACATCATCTGATATTAGTAGTACAGATTATAATTTTTCCTCTAAACAAGAATTATTATCTTTTTTACAAAACTTATTGACTCAAGTAAATGGAATGAGAGAGATTATTGAAAAATTAATTAAATATTCAAATTTATCTGATAATATTTTTAATGAGATTACACTCTCTAAACTACCAGAAAAAAAAAAAACTGCTAAACCAAGTAGTCAAAAAACAAAAATAAAAATTCCGAAAAAATCAGAAAAAGAAAATTTGCACAATGAATTACATAGTTTAGAAAGAAAACTGAACTCAATGGAAAATTTACTGAGCTTTATTAAAAAGAATTATAATTCTGGTAAAATGGATGCGAATACTTATGATAAACAAAATGTAAAATTAAGTAGTGAAATGGATTCAATAAAGATAAGAATCGCTGAAATTAATCAATCATTAGGAAATAAATCATAAAAATTATTCCTACATGATTAAATACTTAACTCCTTTTTTTAAAAATAATTTATGTTTATTTTATTTTATTTTATGAATTTCATAAAATGCTTTTACTTACAAATTAATATTTATTGAAAAATTATCAGAATTGCAGTTTTAAAGATTAATAATTAATATTTAACTAAAGAAAGGTATTGATTAATGACAATTGTTATCATGAAATTTGGAGGAAGTTGTCTACAAGATAATGAGGCTTTTGGTAAAATATTAGAAATAACGAATATATATAAAGATTCGAAGAAAATTTATGTGGCTTCCGCTTTACAAGGAATTACAGATATTCTTTTAAAAACAGCCCATAATGTAGCAGATAAAAAAGAAATTGATAAAAATATTGCTTTAATTGAAAAAAAACATCTAGATGTTATTGAGGAAATTTTTAATCAAGATACGGAATATTATACCAATTCTAAAGATTGGTTAGATAAAAAATTAAGTGAATTAGAAGATTGTATTGTAGACATAGAAGAATTTGGTTTAGAACCTTATTATATCGATTATATCTCTAGTTTTGGAGAAATTTTATCTACCTATATACTCAGTCAATATTTAGAAAGTAAAGAAATAAATTCTGTTTTTATTTCAGCAAATACTATAATAATAACAAATGATAATTTTAATAATGCCTATCCTTTATATGAATTAACTAATGCAAGGATAAAAAATCAAATTGTTCCTCTTTTAGAAAATCCTAAAGAAAATACCTTATTTTGTGTTACTGGATTTATTGGAAGGAATAAAATTGGATATACCACAACTCTCGGAAGAGGAGGGTCTGATTATACT
>CAZBEU010000053.1:0-2548 GCA_964491005.1 uncultured archaeon
AGGAATGTCTTTCAAGCAGATAATCCAACTAAAATTGTTAGAGCCTTGTATCTTATTGTTCATGAAAATTATGAAGTAAATGAAGCAATGAAAGAAGTAGAATTATAGATCTATATAAGAAAAATGAAGAAAATAGTCGATAAAACCATTCAAATAAAAGATTTAACAATTTTTATAAAGATTTTTAAACTGTATAAGAGCTACTTAGCTTTAATATCGGATCAAAAAGAATTAGGTATTGGAAATATAACTCTTAGCAGTCCTCCAACGATAAAGGGAATGAAATCAACATCAACATCTTTTAAATTATTTGGATTACAAAACGACTTATCAACCTCTATTATTGCAAAAAAACTATCATATGTTTTGAAATCACCAGTTTTAGTACTTTTCTTTTTAAAATCAGAAGATCATGAAGAAGAGATAATAAAATCAATTGTTAATTTTATAAATATACAATTTGAAGACTTAAAATAATGAATAAATAAGATAAAGATAAAAATAAATTATTTAATCATCGTAATTTTATATACATAAATTATAATACTTTATTTTTGCAGGGATAGCCAAGCGGTCAACGGCACTGGACATTTTAAGAATAAAATTCTTTTAGCCAGAATCAAGATCTATTATATAGAAAGAACGTTGACGATAAATACGATGAGATATCCAGTCTCATAGGAGTTCGTGGGTTCAAATCCCACTCCCTGCATTTTTTTCTTAATTTTCTAAAATATAACTCTTGTTAATATAAGTTATGATTAAATTAAATAGTAATTTTTATTATTATGTACTTTCTATCCTGACATAAACGGAAGTACCAACATTATTAAAATCATTGCAGCTAAACAAACAATCATCATAATTGTATTTCTTCTCCCCTTTTTTTTCTGTTTTTTCTCTTGAGAGATATAATTATCATTACATGCTTGTGAACATAATCTTTTATCAGGAGCCATTGCTTTACCACAGATTGGACAATGTTTATGAGGACCCCATTTCTTTTGAATTTGATCTTTCCATGATGAATTAGACATGATATTTTCAAATTTTTATTTTATAAAAATTAAACTGATATGATTTAATGTAATATAATAAAAAAAATTTATCATTACTTATTTGAGAAAAATGATTCCTTTAGGAACGATATCATCCTTAAAACTATTATAATTATTCGAAAATATATCCTTTTTTTATCAACCCTTATTTGTATTGAAATTGCTCTGGTTTTTTTAAAAATCAACACGCTCTTATTGTTAAAAATATAGCTTTCTTAAGCCTATCATATTAATGAATTTAAGTAAATAGGAAGTTTAAAGAATATCTTTAAAATAATACGTGGTTATAGAAATATCAATAAAGTACAATAGGACTAAAATTATATATGAACTCAATGGGTATTGGAATATGATAGAGATCTGAATATAAATACTAAAATATCCAATTAGATAATAATTTCAGTAGAATGTGATCTAGTGACGCTCTAAACAATTGGATGAAGGGAAGGAATTAGAAAATTGATCAACAAGTTGAAGTTATCCCTTTCAAGGGATATTAATTTACTACTTATAATCTTCTGTTATAATTGTACCAAAACTATCAATTTCTCCGTTCCAATATTTTTTAAATGGTTTAAGATCGATTCCAGAACCGATTAACACGGTTATATTACTCCTTTTTAAAATTTGTAATGAAACAGCATCAAAAATCCTGTATTCTCCTGCAGCAGCTTGATTATGATCTGATTCTTCGATAATCAGATTCCTCAATTCATTATAATTAAGGTTATCATATTTTTTTGCATTCTTGTCTTTTATTGGATCTTTATCATAAATTCCATCAACATTTGTTAGGATAATAACTTCTTTTGCATTTATAAATTCAGCTACTTCTAATGCAACCGAAGTAGTTGATTGTCCGGGTTGTAACCCCCCCATAATAATTATTTTTCCAGATAAAACAGCCAACGAGAGTTGCTCAATAGATTTTGGAACAGAAGGAAAAGCTTGACCTTCTAAACAAGAGATCATCATTTGTGCATTAATTCTTGAAACATTAATTCCTATTATATCAGATAATGATTCATTTCTCGTGATACTTCTTATGAATCTAATATATTCTCTTGCAATTGTTCCACCACCAATAATAACTATTATTGTCTCATAATTTTGAATATTTTTTATGATATTACATAATTCAATTATCTTCTTAGAATTTATTTTATTTTCATTTTCAAAAAGTAATGATCCCCCGATTTTTAATACAATTTTTTCTTTTTTCATTTTTATACGTCATCTAATTAATTTTTTTCTTATCATTTATTATGCAAGAACGCCACTATTTTTAGGTTGTGGATGAATTGTATAATTTTTCCATAAATTAATACTATCTTATCAATGATATCTTTATAATTCTAAGATTGAGATAATATACAGTTAGCACTAGTTGAAAAATATTTGAACAAACTTGGACATTACAACAAAATCTCGTGGTTTTTCATGATAAACTACACAGTATCCACATGAATGCATTATTTCTATCAATTGGA
>CAZBEU010000054.1:0-9056 GCA_964491005.1 uncultured archaeon
CAAAAATGATAAAAAAAATACATATATCTAAAAGAGGTTCTAATAAAGTAGATATGTTAAAAGCTATATAGATCTTCATTATACTTTTACTTATAAAAGAGAAAGAATATGGAATTTCTGCTTTAAAAATTTTCAAATTCGTCTTAAAATGTAGGATAAAGATATTACCAAACTGAAATATTATCTTATCAATTAATAAAAGTAAGACTAGTAATGAAAGAACATTATTCCATAAATTCAAAATGGAAATAATTATAATAGTAATTATAACGTTAAACAATAATAAAACATTTTTAATGAAAAAAAAAGTCCCAAAATACATTTGTTCATCCTTTTTACTGGAATATTGAAAATGGATTTTATCAAATCCAATGGAAACAAACATAAATCCTAAATTATTCACACTATTAATGAAAATCCATATACCTAGGATGGAAGGAGCAAATTTAAGAGCCATAATATAATTTGAAATTAAAAAAATAAAATAAGAAACTATATTACTTATAGATGAAAAAATATATTTTTCTTTCAAAGTTTTACTATCTCAAAAAATTAATCCTATTATTAGATTATAAATCAGAATTACCAAGTTAAGTTTTCTTTTTTTTTTATCAACTATATATTTTATCATTTTTGATAGATCTATTTATAGAGTGAATTTATTGATACAATAAAATATTAAAAATAGAGAGGATTAATAAAAAATATCAATTATTTAAGATTTTTTAACAGTAAAAAGATTAGTATTAAAATTTTCTTTTATTTAACCTATTTTTATATAAATAATTAAATATAGAGAATAAAAAGAGATTTACAAAATGATAATCGTTAAATTAAAAGGTGGATTGGGAAATCAAATGTTTCAATACGCTTTTGGAAGGTATTTAAGTTTAAAAAAAAAGCGCTGTCTTCGATTAGATATGATTTATATAAAAAAAGATAACCGAAGAGAATATGAATTAGATAAATTTGGAATTATAAAAAATAGAACTCATTTCCTTGAAGAAGTTTTTTATTTTATTTTAAACAAAATCCATCGATTTATTCCATTTTATAAATACATTAAATATTCTTCTGAAAAATTCAATCCCAAAATAATGAAAATTAAATCACCTATTTTGTATTTAGATGGTTATTGGCAATCAGAAAAATATTTTGAAGAAATTTCTGAGATAATTCGAGCAGAATTTAAATTAGTTACAAAATTAGATGAAAAAAATAAAAAAATTCTAAAACTTATAAAAAAGAGTAATTCTGTTGCTATCCATTTGAGACGTAGAGATTATGTTTCTGATCCTGAAGTGAAAGAATTTTTTGGTAATTGTTCCATGAATTATTATAAAAAGGGAATTGAAATTATAGAGAAAAAAGTAAATAATCCAAAATATTTCATTTTTTCTGACGATATTTCATGGGTTAAAGACAATTTTAATTTAGTAAATAGTCCAATTTTTGTAGATATTAATGATTTTAAGAATGGTTTCGAAGATTTACGTTTGATGAAAAATTGTAAACATTTTATTATTGCTAATAGTTCTTTCAGTTGGTGGGGGGCATGGCTCTCTAAAAATGAAAAAAAAATTGTAATTACTCCTAAAATTTGGATTCAATCACATCCAAACAGTGATATTGTACCAAATAGATGGATAAGAATTTGAATCAAATTATTGAATATAAGCAATTTAAACATCGTATCTTATTTTTCCTTCATTGGACATTTACATATAATTATCAAATAAATCGTTAAAATCTAATATTATTAAATAAAACAAATTAAATACTCTTACTTAAAAGATTTTTATCCAGTCGAATTAATAACCTTTGATTTATTTATAAAAATCGATAAAAAAATAACTTATTTATATGGATTAAAAATAGTGTATTCGTTTGTATTGAATAATATTTTCAATAAATTCGATTTTCCTCAAATTTAATACTATGGCTTTATTATTTAATTTATATTTTATCTTAATATAATTTATATATAACAAGAATATGAAAAGAGCACTTATTACAGGAATAACAGGTCAAGATGGATCATATTTAGCCGAATTACTCCTCAAAAAAGATTATGAAGTTCATGGCATAATCAGGCGATCTTCTACATTTAATACACAACGCTTAGATCATATTTATCAAGATCCTCATGAACGGAATCCAAGTTTAAAGCTTCATTATGGTGATCTTGTAGATGCAAGTAGTATTAATAGATTGATTGAAAAAATAGAACCAGACGAAATATATAATTTAGGTGCTCAAAGTCATGTTATGGTTTCTTTTGATCAACCAGAATATACGTCAGAAGTAGACGCATTAGGAACATTGAGATTACTTGATGCTATTAGAGATGCAAAATTTGATACTAAATTTTATCAAGCTTCGAGTAGTGAACTTTATGGTAAAGCTGTTGAAATTCCACAAAATGAAAAAACACCTTTTTATCCAAGAAGCCCATATGCTGTTGCCAAACTTTATGCATATTGGATAACATTAAACTATAGAGAGTCTTATGGTCTTTTTACATGTAATGGTATTTTGTTTAACCATGAGTCTCCTCGAAGAGGGAAAAGATTTGTTACTAGAAAAATTACACGAGCAGTAGCTAAAATTAAAGCGGGGATTCAAGAAAAATTATATTTAGGAAATCTAAATGCAAAAAGAGATTGGGGATATGCTCCCGAATATGTTCAAGCTATGTGGATGATGCTTAATCATAATAAACCATTAGATTTAGTAATAGCTACGGGAGAAACACATCAAGTTAAAGAATTTGCTGAATTTGCATTTAATAGAGGGGGATTTGAAATCTATTGGAAAGGTGATGGAATAAATGAGAAGGGTATAGACAGAAAGACAGGAAAAACATTGATAGAAGTAGATAAAAATTATTTTAGACCCGCAGAAGTTGATATACTTCTTGGTGATCCAAGTTTAGCTAAAAAAGAAATTGGATGGGAATATAAAACAAATTTTAAAAATTTAGTAAATATAATGGTTGATTCAGATATTAAGTTGCTTGAAGAAAAAGGAGAAATTGGTCTTGATTATTTAGAATAAAGAATAGGATATAAAGGAGTGATTTGATATTTTTAATTTAAAAAATAAAAAAATTCTTTTAACTGGTGGAGCGGGATTTTTAGGGTCCCATGTATATGAAAAATTACTTACAAAAGGAATGGATTCCAATGATATTTTTATTCCAAGATCAGAAGAATATGATCTAAGAGAAAAAGAAGATTGTAAAAAAGTTGTAAAAAATATAGATGTTGTAATCCATCTTGCAGCGAATGTTGGAGGCATTGGATATAATGAACAACATCCCGCAGATCTTTTTTATGATAATCTTATGATGTGTACTCATCTTATGGAAGAGGCAAGAAAAGCAGGAGTACAAAAATATACTGCTGTAGGAACGGTTTGTGCATATCCTAAACATACACCTATTCCATTTAAGGAAATAAATTTATGGGATGGATATCCAGAAGAAACAAATGCACCATATGGATTGGCAAAAAAAATGCAATTAGTTCAATCTCAAGCTTATAGAACTCAATATAATTTTAACTCGATCTTCCTTTTACCTGTGAATCTTTATGGACCTAGAGACGAATTTAATCCAAATCGGTCGCATGTAATTCCTGCTTTAATTAAAAAAGTATATGATGCAAAAATCCAAGAAAAGAATGAGATTACTGTATGGGGAACTGGAAGCCCTACTCGAGAATTTTTATATGTAGATGATTGTGCGGAAGCAATTATACTTGCTACAGAGAAATACAATAAGAGCGACCCTGTAAATATTGGTTCAAGTATGGAAATTTCGATAAAAGAATTAATTGAGCTAATTGTCGATTTAATGGATTTTAAAGGTAAAATAAACTGGGATACATCAAAACCTGATGGTCAACCACGTAGAAAATTAGATGTTTCAAAGGCAAAGGAAGAATTTAATTTTAGTGCAAAAACTGATTTTAAAAACGGTTTAAAAAAAACAATTGATTGGTATAAGGCTCAAAATCATTAATATACCTTATTAAATTCTTATTTCATAAATCTTCAGGATTTTGTATTGTTATAAGTTTCTAAAAATAAATTAAATTCCTTTATAAATAATTTCAAAAAATTAGTGTTAATTTTTCATAAATAATACAAAACTAGGATAAAAATAAAAAAAATTAAAAAAAAAAAGAACTATAGAAAGTTCTATATAATTATATAAGTTTAATACATTCCAGGTCTTGCTAAGTTAGTTGACCAAGCACTTAATATTCCATCTTCACTTTCAGCAAGTACTCGATACCACCAACTTACACCTTGAGTTGCTAAATAGTCATCATAATAGAAATCTGTAAAAGTGGCATTAACTGAACCAATTCTGTTGTAAAGCATCTCCTCCATTTGCTCACTTGAGCGTTCAATATGATATAGCACCGCTCCTTGGACATCTTCCCAGGAAATCCTGATCTTATCTGGATAATCCATACTAGATACTTGAATTGGAACGATATCTAATAATCTGTATCCAAGTTTAGCATCTGAAAATTCACTTGCAGTTGTATTATCATATGTGAAAACAATTCGCCCTTTATAATAATATTTCTTTCCATTTTCAACAGAAATATCGTTATGACTATTTATTGAATCAGTTTCATGAATTAAAGTATATTGGCCATCAATTTCTGTAGCACGGTAAAATTGATATACATAATGGTCATAAAAGAGTATATCTCCGATATTAATAGAAACATAATCTGGAGAATCTGTACTACAACTGATTAAAGTTGGAGTTGGTATTGACCTATATCCTGAATCTATAGAAGTTTCGAATTCACCATTAGTCGTAATAACATTTACTTTATAATAGTATTTTATTCCTGGAAATCTATGTCCTATATCTTCTGTGTCGGAATAATAAATATTTGTAGTTTCCCCAATGTTTGTATAGACTCCATTTTCATCTTCAGCTCTATATATCTCATAAAAATTTGCATCAGGAAAATTAGACCACTCTAAATCAATTGATGAAGGATTAGTTCCATCTGAAGCTTTTAATTGGGTAACAGGAAAGCTATCTATTACTCCAACATAGTACTGTGCTATAAGCAAAGCATCTACTATAGTAACAGTTCCATCTCCATTAACATCTGCTAAGTCAGGATTAAATCTTGCTGGATCTAATCCAACATAGTATTGGCCTGTTAAAAGGGCATCTATAATATTTACAGCACCATCTTCATTTGTATCACCAATAATTATAGCAGAACTCTTTAAATTATTGGAAGTACTTGTAGAATCGGTAAATTTTATAAAAATAGATGGAAAAAATACCAATAAGGTTAAAATTATACCAAATCTAAATTTTTTTAAGTTTTATTTATTCATATAAATTTTATTCTTAAAACAATTTTATTGATTTTATAAATTTAAATTGAATAATTTAATCAATTATATGAAAAAATTTTTTTCATATAAATAGGATTGAGGAGTACTTTTCGAACTATAATTGAGCTACCAATCCTTAAGGGGAATGGATTTGTATTACCTAATATATAATTAGACAATACTGAATGGTTCTTCACCCTATATCATTATAGAGAAAATGAAATTAAAAATTATAAGAGTGTATTGGTTTAATGAATTAATTATGCATTCATCCCTGCGCTAAAAGACATGGTATTCTGCTATAAATAAGATAAAGAGAAAATAAAATAAAGAAAAAATAATAAGGATTTAGAAAAATACTTGATTACATTATTAATGCTTCGGAAATGCAATTAATAATGCTTTATTGATGATCTAAATTGTGTTCTTTTAGAAATTTTCCAAATGATCTTAGAAATAAAAAAGCATTATTTTTACGATAATTGAATAATAATCTCATATTTTTGAGTATTTTAGAATAAAGTAGTTTGGACCCGATCAATTGTAATCCTAATATTTAGGATTGTAACAATATTTATTAAGATTGAATATTTATCCTAAATAACTATTAAAAAAAAAAAGACTGAATTAAAATGAATAAAATAGAAGAATCTGTTCAAGCATTTAATGAAGGCTATTGTTGTTCTCAAGCTATTTTATCAATATATGGAAAATCCTTATATCTTAATCAAGAACTTGCTTTAAAGATTAGCATACCATTTTGTGGGGGAATGGGAATTAAATCTGTTTGTGGAGCATTAACAGGGGCTTTAATGGTTATTGGAATTAAAGAAGGAGTTCCTCTGAAGGGATCTGAAAATCGTGTGAATGTAAAATCTTTAGTTATCAAATATATTGAGAAATTTAAAGATGAATATGGTACTATTATTTGTGAAGAACTACTAAAGATTGAAGATGGATCTACTTTATGTCCAAAAATAGTTCGAAGCAGTGCTAAAATACTTGAGTCATTGATTTATTGATTTTAGAAGTTTATCTAACCTGATTTAATAAATAAGGCTAAGATTAAGAAAAAAATATTAATAAATGCAAAATAAATCTAAATATATCAATTAAAAAGAAATTTTTTTTATTTTTTATTATTCAAATTCATTTTATAGGAAAATTAGGAAAATGGCAAAAAAAAATAGCATATCTTCAATTAACTCTCCAGATTCCTTTTCTATTATTGATATATATAATTCTATTTATAAAATAAAAAGTAAACTTGATAAATTTCAGCGTAAAAAAATTATCGGTCTAAATTTGACCCTTACACAGTATTGTGTTTTACGTCAACTATGGAAAACTAATGGACGTACATTTAAACAGTTGGCTTCAGGATGTCATTGTAGTTCATCAACACTTACAGGAGTAATAGATACAATGGAGAAAAAGGGATTGGTTAAACGTGAACTAAATACTAGTGATAGAAGAAGTATTTTGGTAAAATCGACAAAAGAAGGACAAAAACTTCAACAATTAACATCTCCTTTTGATTCAACTTTAGATAAAATATTTAAATCCCTTGAAGCAAAAGAAATTCAGCAATTAGGGTTATTACTTCAAAAATTGAATAAAAATTTAAATTTTAGAAAAATTCAATAGAATTTTACTAAGATTAAATTAAAAATAAAAAAACTAAATGTCGATTTCACATTAAATTTGTTTCATTCGTAATCTCAACTTTATTTGAATTAAAGACAAATTTCTCATAGAATTCTTGAAAAAATAAGATTGGGATTGCAGTAAGTAAAATCATGAGCCACTCCATTAGTCCTAATGGATATGTTCTGATGAAAATTTGCATAAAAGGTCCATAAATAGCTAAAAGTAGTAATATTAGTGTTATGATAATTGCTATTATTAAAATTTTATTCTCTAGGGTCTTTTTTGAAAAAATAGTGGTATTCTGACTTACTGATAGACATTGAAACGTCTGAAATATAACTAAAGCAGCAAAAATTATTGTTCTTTGTCGCGTTAAATCTATATTCTTAATATTGATTGCTAGATTAAAATCTAAACTCCACATAAACAAGAAAATACAACCAAGAGCATTTAATACTCCAAATAACAAAATAAAGATGAGTATTTCTTTATTAAGCAATGGTTCTTTTGGATCTCTTGGTTTTCTATTCATTAAATTCTCCTCCGCAGGACTAACTCCTAAGGCTAATGCTGGAAATGTATCAGTTACTAAATTTATATAGAGTAATTGAATTGCTAATATAGGAAGAAATATGGTGTTAAAAAAGATTAATCCTATCAAAATTAACGCCATTACGGTTAGAACTTCTCCTGCATTGGCAGATAAAAGGTAATTTATAAATTTTTTAATGTTATCATAGATTCTTCTGCCTTCCCCAACAGCTTCTATTATATTCGCAAAATTGTCATCGACTAATATCATATCACTAGCTTCCTTTGCAACATCAGTTCCAGCTATTCCCATTGCAACTCCTATATCTGCTCTCTTAAGAGCAGGGGCATCATTTACTCCATCTCCCGTCATAATAACAACTTCATTGTGTTTTTTCAATGCATTAATAATACGTAATTTATGTGATGGATCTACTCTGGCAAAAATCTCAGTCTCCTTAATTAATTGATCTAATTCTTCATCTGACATTGAGTCTAACATTGCTCCATTAACTGGTGTTGTTGTAGTAGACATTCCGATTTCTCTTCCAATTGCTTTAGCAGTTACCATATGATCTCCTGTAATCATTATAACCCGAATACCTGCTTTTTTCGCTTTTAATAATGCTGGTTTCGAGGATTCTCTAGGGGGATCAATCATTCCTATAAATCCTACGAATGTTAAATTAGTTTCTACTAGTTCACTTTTTTGTTCTTTGAGTAATATCTTCGATTCTTCAGAATTTATTTCTTTTAAAGAAAAGCCCAAAATTCGATAAGCAAAATTGGCTGAAAATCTCTCGCTTACTTTATTAATATTATCTTTTATTTCTGAAGTTAATGGTTTTTTTTGACCCGCTTCAAGGTAGAAATCACATAAATCTAGCATTATATCTAACGCTCCTTTTACCATTATGCAATACTCTCCTGAATTTTTATTTTTCGAAATGACACTCATTCGTTTCCGATTGCTGTCAAAAGGAAATAAATACTCAATTTTCCATTTCCTTTTAATATTTTCAACAGTTTGAGCTTTTTCTGCTAATATTAACAGTGCAATTTCAGTTGGATCTCCGAATATTTTATAAGGCTCTCCCTCGTTTTGAAATTCAATTGAAGCTTCATTAGCTAAAGCTCCAATCTCTATTAACAATTCTAATTCAATATTAAAATCAGATTCAACTTGTTTAGAAGTTTCAGCATTCATAATTTGACCAAGATTATTGTATCCCGTTCCAGAAATATTATACTGATTATTGAATGTCCAAATTAAAGTTACAGTCATTTCGTTTTTTGTAAGAGTTCCAGTTTTATCTGTGCAAATGATAGTACTTGCCCCTAGAACCTCGACAACAGGGAGCTTTCGAATAAGAGCTTTTTGCTTTGCCATTCTAGTAACTCCAATTGCTAATGAAAGGGTCATAACTACGGGCAATCCCTCTGGTACAGCAGCTACTGAAAGACCAATAGCAAAAATAAACAACTCTTTAAAG
>CAZBEU010000055.1:0-1671 GCA_964491005.1 uncultured archaeon
ATGATTATCTAATCTGTTTATTAATTCACTTAATTTATTTGTATATATAAGTTTCATTTGCAAATCCACAAGATAATTATCATCTTCATTTCGAAATAGATTACCATATATTTTTTCAACCTCTGAATCTTTAAGATAAAATTTATCATGTACAAATTGATAATCGCATTCGGTTTTTAATAAATTAAACTGCTTAAGATATGATATTAGTTCTTTAAATAAATTTTCTTTTGACATTTATATATTTTTAATGTATTTGAATTAAAACCTAGACAGAATAAAATGATAAAAATAAGAAATTGAATATCTAAAAATTATATAAGTATTATAAAGAAATTAATATTTTAACGTGGAACAGTTAGATAATAATTTATGAATTAGATTATATGATTTAAAAAAATTACAAATTAATTACAGAAAAATATAAAAAATATAGATATCTTGGCTCTATAATCTTTAATAGAAATACCAAATATAATAAAGAATATCATTATTATGAAAAAGATCTTATGATATAGTTATCCCTTTATCAAAAATCACCATAATTGGATTCTTAACTATGTTTATTTTTCAAATGTATATAATCATAAATTCCGAATGAATTTAACTAACTCTGATGCTTCATTTATCTTTTTTCTAATTATCATCGTCATTTCCTCCTGTTGGTCTTTAACCGTATCATTTATATCATATGCCATAATTATTGCTTGAAATATGTTTCCTAAATCGTGAGAATATTTATCTTTTAATTTATTTTTATCGTCTTGAATTGAAATAAGTTTTTTTTCTAATAATGCTACTATGGCAATCAAAATAATTATCGTATAATAAATGATATTCATAGATAGATTATAGATTGTAAAATTGTATCCTGAATGATTTAAAAAATTAAAGATACCTGCGAATATTATGGGAATAATACTCAAACAAAAAAAAATGTAAATAACGTTCTTTTTTTTTAAAAAGATTTTAACTAACATTAAAATAATAATAATTATGAATATTTCAATAACTAATTCAAATATAAATAAAAGATTAGCTAAATTAAATAAAATAAAAAAGAATCCTATTGATCCTATTTTAGGTGAAGAAACGTTTCTTTGTAAAAAAAGATGATAATATTCTCTAAAAACAATAATAAATATCCAAAAGGCTCCAATAAGATAATTTATATCAACAAATATTAGTTTAGGACCTCCTGGATTACATATTTCACCTCCAAGATCTATAAGAGAACCAATTGCAGAAAAAATTAGTACTATTAACCAATATTTTAAATCCTTACGTTTTAAAAATGATATAATAATAACTATTATGGATATGATTGCTAAAATCCCAATTATTATTTTTAATTCTAAATAGCTTTGAGAGATATTTCCTCAACTCCGTCATTATAATATAGTTAAAATTAATATGTATTAATATTCTAATTAATTTTATTAAATATTTTCCTTAAATTAGAATTGTCACATTTAAAGTTAAAATATGAGAAAAAAAAAATTCTTTTAAAATACCAAACCTTTAGATAATCATTTTTTGATATTAGAGAGTATCATCGTGAAATAACTGAGAACTACGGAAATACATCTTAAACTATATTAAAATCTCTATATCTAATAAAATAAGTTGTATAAATGATAATTATTAGGATTTAGTAAAAAAAAAAAAAAA
>CAZBEU010000056.1:0-2658 GCA_964491005.1 uncultured archaeon
TCCTTACCCTCCCCACACCCCAAATCCAATATTTTAGATTCTTTCGGAAGTATCTTAACTAGCTTCTTTGTAAATTTTGAAGGTTCTCTACCCCAAAGAAGGTCTTCACTATTTTTATATAATTTCTCAAAATTTTTTGTATATTATTGAAAAAAACAATATATTAAACTTGATAATTATCTAATTCGAAAAACAGTTAAATTTTTTTGAAATCTCCTTCTATCTTAGCTAAAGAGATTTTTTTTAGATAAATTATAATAAACTTTAATAGAGTAAGAAGAAATATTTTTATAATAATATTTTAATCTAAAAATTTTCTTAATTAATAACTTATATCGTGAGTAAAATGTCAGATTATTTTCGTAATAAAGTTCATTATAAAGAGATAGTGGTTACTTTTGATGATGTATTAATTCTACCTGGTTTCACAAAAACCTATGATGTTGATATTTCCACAAAATTAGGTAAATATAAATTCAATATTCCAATTATCTCTGCTGCGATGGATACAGTCACAGAAGATGAAATGGCAATAAAAATGGCTTTATTAGGTGGTTTGGGAGTATTACATCGCAATTGTTCTTATGATAAACAATTAAAAATGTGCAAGAATGTAAAAAGAGCTAGATCCTTTGTAATAAGAGACGTAGCTACAATTGATACAAATTCATCTATCCTTGAAGCAAAAATACTAATGGAACATGAAGGAATAAGTGGTTTAGTTGTGATAGATAGTGAGAATAAGGTAAAAGGTATTTTTACTAAAAGAGATATTCCGTTTACAGAAGACAGAGTAAAATCAGGAAAATTAATAGATTATATGACAAAAAATCTTATTTCTATAGAACGTGAATCTTCTCGAGAAGAAGCATTAGAAATACTTTATAAAAATCGAATAGAAAAATTACCGATTATTGAAAATGGATATTTAAAAGGCCTTATTACAAAAAAAGATTTAAAACCAGAATTTCCATATGCTTCTATAGATGAAGAAGGTAGACTCCTATGTGCTCTAGCAATAAGTCCTAAATTACCAGAATCTGGCGAAGCAAAAAATAAACTAAAAAATATTGATAAATATGTTGATATTTTTTTCACAGATGTTGCAGAGTTTTACAAGGAAAAAGATATAGTTGGTGTCAAGGAATTAATGAATTTTCTTGAATCTGATTTTGTATTAGGAAATATTGGAACCTATGAGGGTGCAGAGCATCTGTTAACAAAATGTGATTTTGATTCTGATAGATTTATAGGGATTAAAGTTGGTATGGGTTCCGGATCAATCTGTTCTACATCTATTCAAACAGGAGTAGGTGCACCAACATTATATGCAACTGCAGAAGTTGCCGATGCAATTCAAGATTACAATCCAAAAATGAATTTAATTGCCGATGGAGGGTTTAAAAATCCCGGAGATATTCCTAAAGCATTTTCTGTTGGTGCCAGTTTAATTATGTCTGGTCATTTTTTTGCGGGCTGCACTGAAAGTCCTGGTTATATTGATACAATTCAAGGACGTAAAGTTAAGGTTTATCGAGGAATGGGAAGTCAAAATGCAAGAGATATTGGATTTGTTTCTGATCGGTATGTAGAAGGATCTAAATTACTTCCTGAGGGGGTTTCAAGTTATCTTCCTTTTGTTGGAGGCTTATCATCTGTAATACAGACTTTAAAGCAAGGATTAAAAAATGGAATGATCTATGCAGGTGCAAAATCTATAGAAAACATGAAAAATGCTAAAATTGGGATTGTATCTTACGCCGGTCAACGAGAAGCTAGACCTCATGATTTATTAGATAATATATCATATTATTAATTCACTTTTTTTTTAAAAGATCTTATTTGGGTGGTCCATTCGATATATATTCTTCCATCTCTTCTAATCATCCTTTCCAATCATTAATAGAGTCCAACCACCATGTTATTCCGCTTTCTATAAATGGAGAAATAAAGTTTTTTGCCTCGATTTTATCTAATGGTAAGTCTCCAGCTAGAACAATTTCAAAATTATTGATATCATTTCTATAACCTTTTATGAAATTTATAATTTCTTTTACGTCATTTGGATTAAGGTTCCCTGAAATAGCACTAATAGGACAAATTCCATCATATTTTGAAGCTCTTTTTAACGGGTTTTTATTAGACCATCTTCCAGCTATCCATATTGGAATCATTCCGTTCAAAACAAGGGGATTATGTCTCGATTTATACAATTTTTAACTTATAAAGCAGAAAAAATAGGTAAAAGAATAATAAAAATTGATGAATCAGATATAACCCAAGTCTATTGTAATGTGGAAGAAAAAAGAAACGTTCTATTCATGAACGCGTTATTATGTGCGCTTTTGGAAATTATATTGATCGAGATCTCAACTCAGCGATCAATATCATGATCAATTTTCTATTAAGTAAAAAAGAAAAGATGTATGATTTCCTATCGCATCAACCCTCTGTGAACGAGGAATCATTCCAGGACCAATGGAAGGGTTTTCTAAGATATACAGACCAATCCGTAGTAGAAGCGATTGTGTACTCGTAGGAAGCCACGTTATTTAGGACGTGGTAGTTCACTTAGTTAATAGAGGATTATTTTTTATTTTAGGCAATATTAATTATATCTAAAGCAAAATAATTCAATTCATATATTATTTGCTTCAA
>CAZBEU010000057.1:0-4872 GCA_964491005.1 uncultured archaeon
AGAACTACTAATATTACTATTTTGGTATTAAAATAACTAACAGAGTTAGGGGTAAGGTATTAAATCATGGAATTTTTTGAAAATTTTAAAGAAAATTTGGAAAATTCGGTAAAATGGGATTTGAAATGGTTAGAAGAGGAGTTTAAAATTCTTTTTAAAGATAATCATTTAACAAATAGTAGTAATGTAAATCTCTTAGCAAAAAGAATTTTAGAGGTATTTGTTGATAATTTATGTATCAAAAATGATCAAAAGATTTTGGATCTTCTAGACGAAACAATAAGAAAAATTGATACTGATTTTCCCGGAGTTTTTATCTAGAATAATCCTTGATCTAAAATATAAACTTCATTTTTAATACAATATCTCAAAATCTTCAAGAATTAAATTAAAAATATTATTAATTTCTTCTTCTCTTAAACTTTAAAAAAAGGACTTTGTAGAGATAATTTTTTTATAAATATATTTATTAGTATCTAATATATTTGTTAGAATTAGTAGAGTTAATTTTTAATACAATAAGATTATTTTAAAGCAATGGAAAGAATTGTTATTGTGCATTGGAACAAAAGTACAGGGCCTCAAACATTAATACAATATCCTCCAGAAAAGGAAACGCTACCAAAACAACTATTTCTAAAGATTTGGACAATTCATGAATTAAATAAACAAAATAAAATGATTCAATTTACTCCAGATATTATGGAAACACAATTCATTTCTATCATTCATAAATACGAAGGTGAGATTTATTTCTTAATCTTAGCTTATAACAAAAAAGATAATATTGAAAATATAGTCAATGATTATCCTGATATTTTAGCTAATATCGGAAAAAATCTAATAGATTTAATAAATACAAATAATATAACAAGAGCTATTTCAGAAGCTTTCAATACAATTAAAAACTATTCTAAATTAGATAAAGAAGAAAATCTATTAAACTTTTTTAAAGATAAAATAAAACATACTATATTAAAGATAATGAGAAATGGAGTAATATCAAAAACAAAATTAAAAAATATTCTAAAGAATGAATATGGTTTTTCAACAATAAATCTTGATCTTATATTAATGTCTTATATAAGAGAACATTTAATAATAAAAGAAAACATCCCAGGAAGTAAGGACTGCTACCTTTTAGTTAATGATTTAATCTATATGCGATTACCACCTCAAAACAGTTATAAAACTTTAGAAAACATTGACACAGATGATAAAAATGAGATTTATAATAAATATTTAGAAGAATTAATGAAATTTTATGAAAAATATAATTGTATTCAAGAAAGTAGTAATTTTATGATACTTAATTTTCTTTTTGATAAGCACGTTTACTCACTTTTTAAGGAACTTAGAGTAAATGCTTTAACAGTAAATCAATGTTTAAATATATTGAATAATAATGAGGTTCTGTTTAATGATTTATTAGAGAATAAATTCATATTTGAAGCCAAAGGAATCGTATTACTTTTTACAGATTTACGATTCATGAGATGTTTTCCCCAATATCTCCTTAAAACACTTTTAATAAGATATAAGGAAAAAATGATTACAATAAATGAATTTTTATCTCATTTGAAATTATTATCTAATAAACTAATACAATCTCCGAATTTGACATATGAAATTATTTAGTCGATATTTTTTAGGATTGATTATAATATTTTATCTAATTTGATATCAAATTCAAGATTTTTATCAAGGAATTTATTTTCTCTTCTAATTTTGTATGATAGTGTTCTTTTAGCACATTCATAAAAACTTTGATATATATTTTTTTCTTTATTAAGTAATGCACAAGTTTCATATATTTTTGGATTTAAAACATAAGTTTCATCTTCAGAACTTATCCATAATTTCTCCTGTTTTAATATATTAATAAAATCATCAGTTTTTATAGTCTTTTCTAAATCTTGTTTATTTAGCATAATTATCAGAGGAATTTCATGGATTAATCTGTTTTTTGAAAGACTTTTTAATTCTTTTAAAAATTCTATATTTTCCTCTAAAAGATGTGATTGAGAATCAGCAACAAAAATTATTCCATCTGATCCTTCAAATACTTTTTTCCTAAGTGCTGAAAAGCTTCTTTGACCTGAAACTGTATATGTCATATAAAAAATTTCCCTAGATGAGGTTGATTGAAATAGGCCTCTATCAAAATATAGTGTAGAACCACTAGCTCTCTCGATTTTTGTAATTTCTCCTACAGGAGTAATATATCTTCCATTCTTTTTTGTTAAAGTATATAATGTGTCTAATATAGTTGTTTTACCTGAAGCATACATTCCCCAATAAAGAATTTTAATGTATGTTTTTCCTGATTTAATTGTAACCATTTAATAGCATCTCTTTAAATGATATTTTGTCTTAGATGAGCTCTAGCATAAATCTTTGATGTTTCAAGATTTTTTATGGAGTTCAATATTAAATATAATTTATATATTCCTTAAAATATCTTACGATAAGGATCAAATTTAAAAATCTACTTTATAAAATATAATTTTTTTATGGCATATTCTGAACAAACTTAAAAGTATTATCTGATAAAGAATTTTGAATGAAAATTTATAAATCCTATAGTAATATTCAATAGTATTTATTCAACAATAATTTATTATAATCTTAAAGTTTAAGAATAGAAACATTTCTTTTTTAAAACCTAATAATTTTTTTACAATGAACAATGTCATCTAGTAGAAAACAATTATATTAATTACTGTATTTAAAAAAAAATGCCTGAATCCTCAGATGAAAATTGGAATTATAATTTTCTTAAAAGATTAGTTGATGATGTAGATGAAAATAGGAATTTGCTCCAATGCATTGATTGTGGTCGTTGTGTTGGAGAGTGTCCTGCAACAAAAATCTCTAAATTTAATATAAGGAAGATTATAAGACAGATTCTAAGAGGAGACAAATCAGTTCTAAGAAAATCAGATATATGGTATTGTTTTTTATGTGAACGATGCAAAAGGGTATGCCCAAGAACAGGAATTAATATTCCAATACTTATCTTAAATTTAAGAAATGAATCCTTTAAGAAAGGTTATGGACCTAGATATGATGATTTAACAAAATATTTTGAAATGTCAGAAAGATTTTTAACTAGTGGATTTGTTGTAAAAGAACCATTAGAAGGAATTTTACCAGAAAAAAGAATAAAGGAATTAGATAGAATATGTAATTTTGCTCGAATTAAATATGTTTTTGATGCAAAATATCATCACCCTATTAAATTAAGAGAAATATTTGAACATAAAAAAAATAAAAATAAATAAATCAAAAAGATGAAAAGAAATGAACTCGCTTTGGATATTGAGAGAATTGAAAAAGAATATCCAAATAATCCATTGGATTTTTTTAAAGGAAAAAGATTATGCTTATTTAAAGCATGTTTAGAAAAATATTTTCCAGGAGTACGATTTGGAATTAAAGATCTTTTAGAGGATCTTGGTCTAGAAGTTATCACGTGTGATACTCAATCTTGTTGTTCTGGACCATTTTTTCAACGAAATTTAATTACACGCGCACAATTTAGCGCAATTAATGAGAGAAATCTTAATGAAATAAATGAGAAAGCTGATATATTATTAGTAAGTTGTAATGGATGTTATAATTCCCTTTTAAGAGGAAGGGATTTTTTAGAAATACCTGAAATAAAGGCTAAAACAGAAGATATTTTAAAAGATTTAGATAATCATATGGGAGAAAGAAAATATTTAGAGCAATTTAATAATTTGGAGAATATGAAACTTAGAATTGTTCACGATCTTGATTTTATATATTTAATTCGAAATGAAGTATCTAAAAACCTTAAATTTGATTTAAAAGGATTAAATGTAGCAATTCATTATGGATGTCATTATTTAAATTTAGACCGGGACAAAGATATGAGTACATATCTTAAGGATAAGACTAAATTAGAAGATCTCATTGCTCTATTTAATGGAAATCTTGTAGATTATTCTGAGAAAGAACTTTGTTGTGGTTGGGGAGCGTCTCAATTAGTAATGCATGAAGATGATGCGTTAAAGATTACATATCGCAAATTAAAAAGCGCAGAAAATGTTAAAGCAAGCTTTATATTAATGCCATGTCCTACGTGTTTATATACATTGAGTAAACCAGAATTTAGAATAAAAATGAAAGAATTATTTAACGATCAAATAGAAGTAGCAACGATTCATCTTAATGAATTAATAGCTATCTTAAGAGGCTGTGAAGCAAAACAATGCATTGCTTTAAGAAGAAAATCCTCTAGAATTGATTTTATATATAACACAATTACAAGTAAAGAATAGAAAATATAGAAAAAAATGGTTTTAGTTTTTATTAATCCTCAGCTTATTATAATTCAATCTTTTCAAAAAAGCAATCTCTAGAAGAAAAAGAATAAAAAAAGCACATAACGATTAATGTGTTTATATTTCATTTTATTAATAAATAATTATTATTATTTATTATCGACTCTCTTGAATGGCAAATCTAGGACATGAATCAATACATAAAAGACATCCTATACATTTATCCTCAGAAAATTCAAGTGATAGATCATCTTTAAAGTGTAATGCATCTGTAGGACAAAGACTTATACATGAGCCACAATTAATGCATAAATTTTTATCAACAATTACTCTTCCTTTTTTGTTAACAAGAATGTTGTTTTTTGTAAGTGATTCTGTTATTGTTTTAATTTTTTCTTCAGGTATATCTAATAATAAGTTTATTCCTTCAGAAGTTGTTGAAAATTTAAGAATATTAAAAGAAACATCATGTTTCAATATTTCATTAATTATTCTTGAATAATCGTCTATATTTTTTATCAATCCTAAAGGTACAGTTGTATTTATTATTGTCATTTTTACA
>CAZBEU010000058.1:0-2371 GCA_964491005.1 uncultured archaeon
AAAGGATTATTTTATAGAAGAGTTATTTCTCCTATATTAGAAAATTATTTTGAAAGAAATGCTAATAAATATCAAATTAAATTACATGGTTTTCATCTAACTACAGGAGCACATACAGATACTGTACCATTTCATTTAAGAGACATTGAAGCAATTGATATAATCACAAGAGCTGCTACTACATGGAGTCATACAAAAAAAGATACTTTAGATAAAGTTGATTGTGAAGTTCTAAAAGAAACATGTATTTTAATAAAAAATGTACTTATTGACATGGATGTTCATTTGACTAAATGCAATAATACAAGACTATAGTCATCTCATATGTTATTTGAGATTATAAGAGGAATAGTGATTATTTCTAAAATAAAAGATATTTAAATTTAGAATTAATTATGTATCTCTTCAATTTCGTTTTGAATTTCAATAATTCTTTTTTTTGCTCTATTTAAAATGTCTGATTCTCCATATTTACTAAACCAATGATTAAATCTTTCATTTATTGACACTTCGCTAGTGCCTTTTATATATTTATCTGCTAAACAAATTATTTTTTCTTCAATAGTGTAAGGAAGATAATCTTTTTCAGGTAATCCTAATTCTTTAGCCTCATCTTTATCTATTCCACCTAATATATGGGTTTCACAAATTCTGAATATTTTCGGAGATATTCCCTCCCTTTTGAGAATTGAAGCACCAATTAGACCATGATCGAATCCATGAGATCTTGACCTTCCAATGTCATGCAATAGTCCTCCAGTTTCTATTAATTTTCTATCAATTCTTATATTTTTAAGTCTATCAGCAATTTCCAATGCTTTATTCGCAACTTGGATAGAATGTTGGATGATAGAGGAAGCAAGATTTACAGATTCTAAAAGTTTCAATGCAAGATTACGATCCGGTATATTATATTGCTTATTTTTCATATTATATCTTTAATTATAAAAATATATATAGATTTAAATAATATTCACTAAAATCATTATTTTTTTCTACTGATTTAAAGTACAAAATAAGTTAAGATAATGAAAATTATATAATTATTTTATTCTTTTTATCAATTATAGTAAAAGAAAACACCCTCCTTTCGGTGGGTGATGAATTTTGTATAAAAAAATCTTGACCCTCTGATACTTTAAAATCAAGAAAAGCATAACAATAACTAATGCAACTCGTTCGACAAGTTCAATTTAAATCCTTAAAAATCTTGGATAAAATCACTTTTCTTTCAAAAAACTTCTATAATGTTGCAACTTATATGGTTAGACAGCGATTCTTCAAAGATCGTTATTGGATCCGATATAATGAATTATATAAGGTGTTAAAATCGCATGATGCGTATCAAAAATTACAAAAAACGTGTGGTTTTCATCCTCCTCAACAAGTTTTAATATAAGTAGATAAAAATTTCAAGAATTTTTTTAAATCAGTGAAAAAATGGAAAATACATTCAGCAAAATACCAAGGAAGACCAAAATTACCACAATACAAGCGTAAAAATGGGCGTAATATCGTTAATTTCACATCTTTACAGTGTATATTAAAAGAGGGATTTGTTCTACTCACGAAAAAAATGGAAAAGCTAGGATTTCCGAGAATAAAGACTGATCTTACAATGGTAAAAGGAGTTCGCATTGTCCCTTTTGGAGACCGATATACTATTGAATTGATCTACAATTATGACCCAAAGGATTTGCACTTGAATGGTATAAATGCTTTAGGGATCGATTTGGGGCTTAATAACATCGTAACTGCGTCAGATACTATGGGAAATATCCCATTGATTATCAAAGGCGGTGTAATAAAGTCAATTAATCAATTCTATAATAAGCAACTGTCAAAATACAAGGCTATTGCCAAGAAGTGCCATAAAATGGAAATAGCGAACCGAATAAAAAAGCTTCATCGAAAGCGGAATAATATAATACAGGATTTTTTTCATAAAACATCCCGGAAAGTTGTTAATTATTGTATTTCCAATAATATTGGGGTGATTATCATTGGATATAATGAGAGATGGAAACAAGAGATAAATATTGGGAAGAAAAATAATCAAAACTTTGTCTCTGTGCCATTCCTAAAGCTTGTCCAACAACTCGAATACAAGTCAGAGATGGTCGGAATTAAAGTCATTCGGACGAGTGAAGAGTATACGTCACAAGCATGTTCTTCTTGTGGTGTGATTTGCAAGTCAAACCGAAAGTATCGAGGCTTATATGTATGTAAGGATTGTGGAATGGTGTTAAATGCCGATGTGAATGCATCCATTAATATTTTACAAAAAGAAGTCCCTAAATCCCAATGGATAGGGGATAGAGGGTGTCTGAGCCGCCCATTAGTGTTAGAAATTAGTTGATGGTTAACCTAA
>CAZBEU010000059.1:0-7685 GCA_964491005.1 uncultured archaeon
AAGAACTATAATTTCCAACTAATATAATAGACTTTTTATCAACATTATAAAGATAATCATAATCTTCCAGAAGAACAGTATCTTCAGTTCTAATTTCTATAATATCAAAGTCAAAATCATATTTTAAAATATCACTGTTGAAAAGATATGTAGAATTATCATTTATTTCAAGTTTTATATTATATTGACCAATATCTATGTAATCTTTATCAATTGGATTATCATTAAATTCTTGTGCTGAATTTGAAGCAGTAATTTTAATCTCTGCTTTTATGATTTGCTGAGCAAAATGACCCTTTAAAGCAGGAGATCTTACAATACCATTAGATAATACAGATTCTATTTCAATATATAAATCATTTCCACCACCAATTAACATTGCTTTAGCGAGTAATTCTTGCTTATTTTGATCCAAGTTAAATTCGTTAATATCAATGATATAATTATATTGAGAGAATGCCAAAGATATATCCTTTAAATCCTTCGTTAGTTCTTCTATAAATATTTTTTGGCCATTATTATCAACTAAAAAGAATTTAATTTTTAAGCATTGATTATAATTTTTTATTTGATTTAATTCAGCATTTATTACATCATTGAATCCTCTATTTAATGTGAGATAAATCTGTCCTCCAATTAGCTCTGATGGGGCATTTAAGATATCTGTATTGAAAACCAAATAATCTTTAACAGAGATGGAATTGTGTATTATCGTATCTGTTTTACCATAATGAACAGCACCCATAGGAATTGTATCAAGTATTTCTGGATTATCAGGGTCATTTCCAAAAATAATATACATTCCATATTTATTCCGTCCAATTATATAGTCTTTTGGAAAGATCAAATCATTGTTAATTTTAATATTCCCAATCATTAATGGATTTTCAAAGAGTATTGAATTTATTATAGTTGAATTAGGAATATACCAGTAATTCTCATATTCAGAAAGATTTAAAGGATTATTAGCTAAGGGAACCAATGGAATATATTCAATTTTTAATGCAGTAAAAAGTTCTTTATATTCAGAATAAAATGCTAATTTATTTCCTTCAGTTATCCAATAATCAAAAATAGGATATTCTTCAGTAATTCCATTTGATTTTGTATATATTCCTTTTACAGCAATAATATCACCTAAATCTGGATTTGTGATTGAATTCAAATCAGCTAGAAAATTATTATCCAAATCTAATACTTTCATTACTGGAGATTCTGAGAAAATTACTCGAGTTACAGCATTCAAAGCATTATTTTCAATAATATCAACCTTTTGTGAAATTTTTATTGGTACATCATTATTCGCTCTTTCATAAGTAAAAAATTCATTAAACTCATCTTCTTTAAAGTCTCCAGGAATAATATATGAAAGAATAGCTAGTTTTAATACACCATTTTTAAAATTATTTTTATCTAAATACTTGAAAGTAATTGGATTTTTAATTAAATTAATATTACTATCATTGATTGAAATAAAATTCTCCGAATTAGGACTCTGGAGATATTGAATTGGATTACTTCCATTAGCAATAAACGGATTCCATACAATCTTTTCTTCTCCTGCGTTTTGTGCTCTCAGAGGAGCATATATATCACTCCATACATTTTCAACATAATTATAATAAAGCACTCTATACCTTAAACTCCAATTTGAATTTTCTTTCCTATTCTCTAAGAAGACGCTTAAATTAAAAGATAATCTTAAGTTAATATCCATAAGGTCCTCTACTTTAAGGTTTTCAAACTTAAGTTGTATTGGGGTGATTAATGGAATTTGTATCTCATCGATAGCACTATTCTTAAATCTACTTATATCATAATTATCGGGATTTCTCAATTGAATAGGATTATATTTATTGGTATCTTTTCCTTCGATATAAGGATGGCCTAACATACCTTCTGTTGGTTGATTTGGATCAGGATATATAGGATATACTGAAAAATCTAATTTCAAGTTAGTAAGATTAGTATTGGTATATAAAATATCACTCTGACTCCTTCCAAAAATTGGTGCTATCATTCCATTTTTAATATTAAAGTGATAATTATTTTTACCAAAATATGGATCATCATAAATATCCATTCTTGGATCCTTAGTAATAATATCCGGACCGGTGATTTCTTTAGAATTAGACGGAACTACCACATCAGGACTATCATTAAAACTTGGAGTAACTGGATTATTTATTTCATATAGTTTAAGATTGTATAATCTAACATGTCTAGTGAAATCACCTTCTCTTTTATTAGCTATAGGAATATAGAATTTATCTAGATTCTTTATAAAAGCTATGTTGTAAGGATTATAACTTGATGTGATTGAAAAACTTTTTACAGTACCACCATTAGAATTAAGTCCATAAAGATTTTTACTATAAGCGGTGGTACTATATGTTCTTGCATCAAGATCCATAAGATAATGTTGGGAACTATCAATATTATCATTATCAAGATATGCATTAGATTTTAATTTCCATCTCATTGTAATTTTCATATTTGAGACATGTATCCCCCAAGAAGTATATGTTGAAGATTCTTGAGCATAACCCCAAACTTTGAAGTACATATGTCCATCAGTGCTATGAGTTATAGTATCTGTAATGGATGTACCAGAGAAGGTATTATCGTATTTATATTTAGCTGGGTTAGGATAAGGAGGGTTAATGTAATAGTCCTCTTGAATCACAATATTATATGCACCAACATCGAAATTATAAAGTATCACTTTAAATGCTCCATTTTTATCATTCCAATTATTATATTCTAAATCATATTCTATTCGTATAGTATCGGGATCACCATATGTAGGAAAAATATCGGGATCAATTGTGAATTTAGCTCTTTGTGCTGCTGCTACATATGTGGCAGAACCCTCTTCTCTAGCATGAACTCGAATTTTACCGGGTGATGCATCGTGATAATCTGAACCAGTAATACCAGGACTTGTATCAACAAGACCTCCCCATGTTTCTAAATTAGCAGGATCACTTTTAATTCCATAATTTACACGTTTGATTGTATTATAATTAACCCCCTCAACAGTATTAATGTTAGTTCCAGTAATATCACTCAATTCATCACCCACATTAAAACTAGAATGTTCTGTTGAGATCCCATTTGAGTGAAATCGTTGTTGGATAAAATTATCATTGGAATCAAAAGTATCAGAATAATCCCGGGTAGTTTCATTTGCTATTAATTCAGTTTTAAAAATATTATCACGCGTGAGTTCGTCACGGAAACTATAAATAATATCGATATCTGAAGATAAATAAATATATTGATTATTTAACATGATACATTGATCATAATTACCGAAATGATAACTATCAGTAGTCTTTATTGTAGAGGAATTTATAGTAATATCTTTTTTGAAGTAATTCACGAGGGATTTATATTTACTATCAAATTCATTTTTATTTTTTACTTTAATGTAGAATTGAGATTCAATTGAAGTAAGTAAAATACCATAGGTTGGTGTATTATAGATAACTTCTATACGAGGTTTAATAATTGGATGAGGGGAGATTTCACCAAAGTCCCATATCTTATCTGGATCAGGATTTTCAGAATCATAATTTAGATATGCTTTAAGATGACCAGAAGTTAAATTATAATAGAAGGAAAAAATATTGACGTTAGAAATATCACATAATAATTCATTTCTTACATATACATAAATATCTTTGTTTAAAATAAAACATATAGCACCCTCAGGGATATCATATTGATCAGTATTATGCATATAAAATTGATAAGTCAATTTATAAAGATCATGATTTTGAGTTTGTTGAGAAGAAGCATATAATCCCAAATTAAGTTCATTTTTAAAATTAAATCCATTATATCCTTCCATAATTAATCCTGGAGGAAGTAAAGTAGATTTAGGAACAAAATCTATATTTGTATTTATTTCTTTTCTACTATTAGAACTTATTCCATTATAATCATCTATTGGATCATCTACTAAATCAATCTTATTATTTTCAAAATTATTATAATTGAGATAATTACTATCAACCTTAGTAAATGTTTTAAAATCTCCAATACATAAATAACCAGAGTTACTGGATTCTTTATTTGTGATAATTCTTACTTTGAATTTATTATTTCTGATATGATTATTGAATAAATCATCATTAGCATCGATTTTAATATTATTAAGATGGTATTTATTTGAATAGTAAATATAATTTTCTTGATAAGATAATATATTTGCAGAATCAGATGTACTTCTAGACCAATAATTATTTGTACGATATGCTCTGTAATAACCACTATCCGGATTATTGATATTTGGATTAAGAAAATTAGATCCAGTTAGAATATTAGCATTCGATGTTAAAGTACCATCATCATTAATAGGAAAACATGAACCAAAATTCACAGTATTTATATCCCACATACTAGTAGATACCCAATTTGGTCGGAATATCTCTCCATAATCATTATAATCTCCATCCCAAGTCCAAAAGTTTTTATTTTGTGATTCAGGTAGAGCTATAGAGTCCCAATCCCCTGTAATGTAATTATACATCTCTAAAGCAAGAGGATATTGTATACCTCCTGTATATCCATATATACTTGCAGAAAATGCAATTTCTATAGATTTTATGTCATTCTTATCTAAGACCGGTAATGTTTGTTCAATTGCAAATCCAAAATCTTTTCCAGTATCTGTACTATATAAATACAAGGAAATATATTCATCCCAGCTAGATAAAGCGTATTGCATTTTATCTAAAGGAGTGTTCTGAAATCTGGAGCTAGCACTTGGATAGGCTCCTGCATTCATAATTCTTCCATAATCATAAGTGGAGAACATTTCAAAAGATGAGAGTTGATTATTAATATAAATATCTCCTGATTGAATCTCATCATTATACATTTCAGTGAAATTATAATTTCTAGATATTGAAGGATTACTTATCCATACATTATCAATATAATTACTCTCAAATTCATCTGAAAAGTCGTTAGGACCAATTTCTTGAGATTCTTCCCCTGTAAGGGTTTCTGAAAGAATACCAGAATCATATCCATCATCACCATGATATATTAAAGAATTATCCAATTCTGCTATTTGAGTATATTCAGAATATTGATCAGAATTTCCCTCCCAACCAACTTGACTAGTAGAATACATAGAAGTTGTACCTAATCCTGAGATAATATTCGTATATTGATAATTCATATCATTCTTACTATCCATATTAAATAGATTGAAGTTCTTAAGATCTTGAAAAGGATAATTATTGGTTAATGTCGGATTTGCATAGAATAAAGGTAATTTCATATCTTTAAAATTAAAACTATTTGCTGAGCTGTATGAATTGCTCATTATTCCATTCTTTAAATTGAAAGAGGGATCAATTGTTTTTTTATCAGTATCAATATATGATAAAAAGGAATAATCAATTTTAATCAATGAGAGTTGATTCCAAAGTGATGTTTCTATATCTAAATCTACTTGAAATTTAGTATACTTATAATTTTCAGGAGATAAATCAATCCATTGATTATTTAAATGAATAGATATTTTTTCAATTGATTTTATTGGATTATTTTTAAGATTAAACACTAAGTCTGGATAATAATTGGTAAGTTGAGATTTCTCATAAATTTCTGAAATATAACATATAGGACTTGTAATAGTATTACTATCCACACAATAATCGATTTGTGTAGAATATAGACCATTATTTGATGCAATAACTAAATAATTTTGTTTATTCTGATGAATTGTAAGCATATCTAAAATATCAAGAGTCTTATCATCAAAATTAGAAATTTCATAACTTTGCCAAATATCATTGTCTTTATCATATTTTAGAGTAAGTATAGTATCACTTTTCCCAAGTGAAAATCTATCAATTCCTAGAAAAATTGTATTAGTATCATTTATAATCTCATGATCCATAATAGAAATGAAACCAAATATATCATTTTGAATAATTTTTTTAAAATTAAGGCTATAATCAAATTCAAATAATTGAGAATGATATGAATTATTTATTCTACCACCAATTAGGATTGTTCTTTCTTGGGATTGGGTATATGAATTTATTATTTTAATTGAAGTTGGAATAAAATTTTTTGGACATTCTATTGGATTTTGTATTGGTTCTAAATTTAAATCAATATTAAAAATATATTTCCAAAATTCATAACCTCCTTCTTGATTTTTCTGATTGCAGATAAAAATCGATTTACTTATTGAATCATCGTAAAATAGATCATAACAACAATATTGATAGTTATTTTGATTGGTGATATTTAATAATATTTGCCAATCCAAAATACTATTATCATAATAAATAAGATCAATCTGATTTGGGGATATTCGTAAAATTTCATTTATACTATCATTATTAATATCAATTGATTCAAATACTTGTCCTTCTATTACTTCAGTAAAACTTGTGATTGATAATAAATCATCCTGAATCCATCCTAAATTGTTATCAAATTTATAAACAATAAGATCTATCAAATTGCTATTATTCAGAAGTAAAATAGGATGTAAAGTAGTTTCTTCATAATATTTTCCCCAAGTACCCCATATTGTTCGATCGACTAAGGGACTTACTTTTAACGGAAGATATTCATAATTAAAATCATATAATGATTCTAAGATATTAGAATCTTGATTAATATCCCAAGTTATTGTATATTGATCATATTCACCTTTGTTTACAATTGTTGCCGTATCAGTTAAAAGAGGAATCCATTCTTCTTTAATAGGATTATAGTATTCGGCTATAATATCCCAAAGTGTAGATGAGTTTTCTAAGTTATTTTTAATTATACCCGAAAAATCAACTAAATTTTGAGATATTTCAGAATTATATTCAATTATTTGTCCAAAAACAAAATCTGTAAGTAAGATTATTTTTGAATAATCATAGATATTAACATCACATCTCTCAATAATATAATTTCCTGCATTATCGACGATTATTACTTTTAAAGTATAGTTAGATGGTGGTTTTTCTTCAAGTAATTCAATATTCCAATAATATTTCCAAATATTCCCTTCAGAATAATATGCTCTTCCCAAATATTCATAATCAATTTGATCTTGAGAACCATAGAGAAGAACCCTATTTATTTCATATTCTTGATTAAGATCAGGTCTAATTAAATTCAAATCTATTTGAATCATGCAATCCTCATAATTTTCTGAACCATAAATGATATTTCCGATTCCATTTGAATCCTTTCCTAAATACCATCTGAAGAGTGAAAAATCTTGGTCAATGATTTCGATTCTATTATCATATATTCCTTTATATTTATGAGTTATAAGCTTATTATTAAAGTAATCTGATATTTCAATCCAAATTTCAAATTCATCCGCAAGATTTAGAGAGAGATAATCAGATATATTAAAATAATCAAAATTATTATTTTTTAATTCCCAACATTTTTTTAAACTGTTAAAAACAAAAGGTATTTTAATATTCTCAGAGGGTAATTCATAGAATTCTGCTTCAATTTTATCAGTATTTTGTGGAGATAATAAGTATTTATATTGTTCATCGATATGAATTATAAATGAATCACCAGTTGATAAAACTTGGAAATCATCAATAATTATATTATTTATCTTAAGTCTTTGAATATCCTTAATTAAATTAGTATTATTGTTATCATTATCATATTTTATAATTTTATAATTTAAA
>CAZBEU010000060.1:0-5501 GCA_964491005.1 uncultured archaeon
ATTGAGGCAGTGGTCGAGGAATTAGGAATCCAAATCCTTCAGGGTTTGGTAGTTCAATTTAAGAATGTAATAAATTGTATATACTTTTTCGGTAATTGATTAGACTTTCTTTTTTTAAATTTCTCTATTCTATTTTATAGAATTGCGTATTTCCAAATTTATAAATACTTAGAATATAAATGAAATTTTAATTTGAAGATTAATATTGGCCATTGGATAATGAATTTAAGGGAATAATAATCTTGTGAATGTTTTAAACAATAGATTGACATCAAGCGCACAAAAACTCGATCAAAAAGTTGAGACTATCCCTTTTAAGATGTAATAATTCAGCGGATTTCATTGCACATTTAACTGATCATATCCATAAAAGGATAGTCTTTTTTGAGGAATCTTGAATTTTTTTTTTAAATGTAATAGGACTATTGTGAACTTTGATAGAAATTAGAATAAAAATAAATAAGAATTCTTTCTTATTGTTCCTAAATAAAATTTTATTAATTTTTCATTAATAAAACAGAATGCTTTTTTCACTAAATTATATCTGATATCAAAGGTAAAAATATAAAATGCAAGCAGATAATGATAAAAATCTGGATTCAAAGGAAATTATTTTCTACTTAGATCTATCAACAGAGTTCCTTAAGAAAAAAGGCTTATTGAAAAGTCTTAAATCATTTATGGATGCGAATGATAAAGTGGGTAATTTTACATATGGATTTGTTATCTTTAAAAAAGAAAAAGAAGTGTTTAGTGTTTATGATGAAGAGCCATCTTCTATATTAGAAAAAATTGAAGATATTTGGGAAGAAAGAGAAGAAGGTATAAGTTATTTTGAAAATGGACTTTATGAAACATTAGCTCATATTTTTAAAAAAAGTAGAATTGAACCCAAGATCTATAGAATAATTGTTATATCTGATACACCAAGCACACAATCAGAAGAATATCATACTGCTCTTTATAATTTAGTATTAAAAGCTAAAAATTTTCATACATTTATCGATATAATTCGCATAGGAGAAGATAAATTTTATGAAGATGATGTAAAGTTAAAAGTTCTCACAAGTGAAACATTTGGAGGCACTCTTTATTGCAATGAAAATAAACAATTTTCGAATTATTTAAATTCATTAGTACGTAGTAAGAGTGAATTTAATCTAATACAAACAGAATCTAAAAAAATTTTAGAAGATGAGCATACTTTTTATGATAAATTAGCAACTGATCTTATCTCTCTTTCTCCAGAAGATAAAAAAGAATGTATATTATGTGAACAAGAATTATGTCCTATATGCGAAGCATATAGTGATGAGGTTCATAAATGTTATAATTGTAATAGCCCCTACCATAGTTGCTGTGCAGCTGAATATTCAATAGTTAATAATATAGGCTTAGCATATATATTTCGTTGTCCAAAATGCAGTGCAATTTTGAAATTGGATAAAGATTTTGTTGAGATGGTTTTAGAAGAAAAAACAGAATCAGGTGAGAATTTGATAGAAGGAGAAATAATTTCAGAAGAAACTAATCAAGGAATGTCAAGTATAGCTTCAGGAACCAATGTACCTGAGGTTGTACAAAAAAAAGTTAAAGTAGGGGGATTTTTTGGTAAAGAAATTACAATAAATGCAAATTCATCAAAAAAAGATAACAATATAACACTGAATAATGGTGAAAATGTTTCTATTACTAGTTTAAGACCCCCACAAACAAGAAAATCTGTAACATTATGCTCTGTTTGTGGTGCAACTGTAAAAGATTCAATAATTTGTCCAGTATGTGGATCAAAGATTACTTAATCAAAATTTTTCTAAAATTTTTAATATCATTTAATTCTCTCTTGACTTATTACTATAGTTGAAAAATTTATAAAAATTTATTATCGATTTATAAAAATTTATTTTAAAACCCTCTTTTCATTTAAATATGGTAAAAAATGGGATACAATTTCCAGATAGTTTTTTATTTGGAGCAGCAACTTCTTCATATCAAATAGAGGGTAATATCAACAATTCTGACTGGTGGGAATTTGAACAAATTCCAGGAAAAATACAAAACAATCAAAAAGCAGGATTAGCAACAAATCATTGGAATTTATATGAAGAAGATTTTAACTTAATAAAAAAAATGAACCTTGATATATACAGAATGTCTGTTGAATGGAGTAGAATAATTCCCAAAGAAGGCGAAATCGATTTTAAAGCTATTGAACATTATCATAAAATGTTTGATTGGCTTAATAGAAATAATATTAAAATAATGCTTACAATCTTTCATTTCACATTGCCATTATGGTTCTCAAGGAAAGGAGGATTAGAAAATAAAGAGAATCTTATTTATTTTGAAAAATTCATAGATTTATTAGCAAAAGAGTTCAAGAATAAAATAGATTATTGGTGTACAATCAATGAACCATTTATTTTGGCTTTACTTGGATATGATTTAGGGAAAATGCCTCCTTCTAAAAAGGACTCTCAAATTACCAATAAAGTTGTTGATAATTTATTAAGAATGCATGCTTCGGCATATAATATACTAAAAAACAATTATAATATCAAATTTATTGGAATCGTAAAAGTTATTGAAGATATAGAAGTATTATCAAATCAAATTGGAGATCATGAAAAGGCCTCTCAAAGAGAGGAATTTATGAATAACTCTTTTTTTAATTCAATAAAAACAGGAAAATTACCTTATTGTTCAAAAAAAGAGGAAGTACCAAATTTAAAAGATTCTTTTGATTTTTTGGGATTAAATTATTATCATCGCATATATTTCTCATCAGAGGTCTTTCCTAAAGGTAATTCCCCAAGGCTCCCAAATATAAAAAACGAATATCTTTATACAGATCTTGGTTGGCAACCATATCCCTCGGGAATCTTTAACATTTTAGAAAGAGCATCAAAGTTTACTGATAAACCCCTTATTATCACTGAAAATGGGATTGCTACAGAAAATGATGAATGGCGCCAATATTATATTATTTCACACTTATTAGAAGTTTATAGAGCAATACAAAATAAGATTAATGTGAAAGGATATATTTATTGGTCTTTATTAGATAATTTTGAATGGACTTATGGATTTAATCCTCGATTTGGACTGATATATATAGATTATAATACCTTTAAAAGAACATTAAAAGAGAGTGGAAAATTATACGGAAAAATATGTAAATTAAAATCAATACAATTTAAAGATATTAAAAGATTGGAGAATATTTTTTCTGACATACATGAAACAATGAAAATGAAATATGACTCTATACCATAAAGACCTATTTAATATCTCTTAAGAATTGTCCTCAATCAAAAAAGATGTAATTAACATCATAATCATAGACCAAATAATCATTAATTCTGGTATTAAAAATTGGACTCCGATTTATTCTTATTATGCTTATTCTATTCAATAATTAAGAAAATAAAATAAATAATTAGGTGTTATAATAAAATGAGTGATATAGCAAACAATGCATTAGAATGGATTGAATATTATTGGACTCAATTTGCAGAATGGTTTCTAGCTCAACCATTATTTGGTCAAATTCTAATAATTATCGGGATTGTTGCGGCTCTTATATTATCAGGTATTTTAGTATATTATATCATTAAAGGTGTGGCTTATCTAATATACTATTTAGCAAAAGGTCTTTATCATTTATTTAAAGCTTTAATTTTAGGTTTTGCTAAGATATTTAAGCGTGCTTATAAGTCTGTTCAAGGAAGAACAGATCAACCAGTATCATCTTATAAATACGGTGAATATAATAATGGAGCTTCCGTAGTAATAGAGAAACGCCCGGGTAAGATTAGTTTTTGCTCTGAATGTGGTAAAGCATTCTCAACTAATGTTAAAACACTTCTAAATACAAAAGGATCTGCTTTCTGCGAACAATGTGGAAAAAATCTTTTAGTAAAGCCAATAGAAGTTAATATTTAATCTTTATCTTTTCTTTTAATTCTCTTTTATTTTTTATAAAAACTAATTTAAAATTGAAATCTTATTTTGAAAAAGTACATCATCTACATAAACTTTTAAAATTTTGTAATCTATTTTCGAAAAAGAAATAAGAAAACTTATTAATTTGAAACATTTATTTCAAAGATAAATTAATTATGATAATTTATGCAATTCTTTTAAATCCATCAATAGATCAAATTTATAAAATAAATAATTTTAATGTTGGAGGAACGTTTAAAGTAAATAAAAATATTATTTATCCTGTTGGAAAAGCTATTTCATTTTCTTTAGCAGTAAGAGAACTTGATAAAAATATAAAATTAAAAATAATTGCGTTTATAGGGAAAAATGATGTGCAATTATATTCCACATTTTTAATATCGAAGAATATTGATTTTGAATTTATACAATTAGAAGAAAATACTCGTTCAAATAAAACTATAATTGATCCAATTAATAAAACAACAACCCACATTAGAGAAAAAGGCTTTTCACTAAATTTAAATAATGTTACAGAATTAAAAAGAATTTTAAAAATAAATATTGAGAAAGATAATATATGTGTATTTTCTGGGTCTATACCCCAAAATACAAAGGTAACTATATATAGAGACCTTATTAAGATATGTAAAAAAAAGGGAGGGATATGTATTTTAGATACTGATGAAATGCCCCTAATTGAAGGTCTTAAATCAAATCCTTTTATTATAAAACCAAATCTTCTTGAATTATCATATATTTTAAGAGATGAGACAATAATTAATTTGGATTTTTCAGAGCCAGTTTTAGCATGTATCAGATTAATAGATAAATCAAAAAAATTATTATATAATAATACTAAAATAGTTTTAATAACTTTAGGAGAAAATGGTGCGATTTTAATGACTAATAGTGTTATTAAATATGGATATCTTAGATTAGAAAATATAGTTGATACTGTTGGATCTGGAGACTCATTCTTAGCAGGATTTATATTATTTTTTTTTAGACACAATGATTTAGATAAAGCTTTTAGATATGCATTAGCAACTAGTGCAGCAAATATACAAAATCCCGGTCCAGGAATTTTTGATTATAAAAATGTAGAAATCTATCTAGAAAAAGTAAAAATAATTGATCTTAATCAAAAAAATCTTTAAGAACAATTGTATCTTCTCTGCTTGGACCAAGAGAAAGCATTGCAATATTAACATCTAATTCTTCTTTTATAGCATTAATATAAGTTTTCATTTCTTTTGGTAAATCATCATATCCATTTTTAGCTATTATAGACCATTCTTCTCGTGATAATTTTTTCCAACCAGCATATGTTTTATAAATCGGATTACATTTTTCTAATAATTCGGATTGAATGGGCCAACTCTCTATTTTTTTTCCTTCAAATTCATAGCTAATACATATCTTTAAAGGATCGATATCCTCTAAAACATCAAGTAGAGTAATAACAATATCCTCAACTCCATTAATCATTATTGCATATTTCAAATTAAATAGATCTATCCATCCAATTCTTCTTGGACGACCAGTTACGGTTC
>CAZBEU010000061.1:0-1964 GCA_964491005.1 uncultured archaeon
AAAATTCATCATCTTGTTACTGGAGTTTGTCAAGAAGACTATTCTGGATATCCTGATTGTAGAGATACAACAATCAAATCGATTCAAGCCTCTCTGCAGTTGGGTATGGAATTTGATTTTATTATCCATACACCTCTTATGTGGAAATCAAAAGCTAGAACAATAAAATTGATGGAAAAATTAGGAGGTTTAGAGCTATATAAGTATACTCATACTTGTTATAAAGGGGAAAGACCTGCTTGTGGAGAATGCTTTGCATGTGAACTTCGGTTAAAAGGTTTTAAAGAAGCAGGGATAAAAGATCCATTAGAATATAAATCTTTTTAATAGATCTATTAGTTATTCTTCATAGGATGCTATTGATCCTTTTGATTCTCCTACTTTTACTAAAATTTTCTTGGTTTTATATATCATTTTTAATTTATCATGGATAAATTTAGCTAGAATTTCGCTAGTAGTAGCAGGTAAAGGAAGTAAGCATACATCTTGTTTGGGAAAAATGTATTTTTTTAATGAATTGATTACTTCAATTGAATCACCTTTTTCTATTACCTCTATTTCCTCTGATTCCGTTGGAATTAAAATATAATGATCTAAAGGCTCAATAATTTCTTTTAATTTTTCTTTAAGTTCCATAAAATCAACCACAAAATAATTCTTATCTAAATCATCACTTATTTCCACAGAAACATAATAATTATGACCATGAAGTCTTGAACACTTTGGGTGTTCTTTGAGGAAATGACATGCACTAAATTTAGCTTTTGCATCATCAACAATTATTTTATATCCCATATAATATCACGTTTTATAGATTGTTTTATATTATGGATTTATTCATTCATACTCAAATATATTAATGTTTATTTGAAGATAAATTTGGTTTTTCGGTAATATATAAAAATAAAGTGAAAATTATTGATTCTTCATATAACATAGCTTATAGTAAATTCAGATATTTATGTGCTTGAATAGATAGGGATATATTATTAGGAGATAGATAATCTGCTACTCTATAAAATATTTGATTTAAATGATCTGTACTAATAGTATATTTTTTTTTTAAATTTTTATCCACTAAAAATACTGGTTGAATCGCCAAACCAATATTATTTTTACCATTATATTCAATATTTGCTAATCTTTGGCACATCAAATCTATATCTTCAATTTTCGTTTTTGATGTTACAATTAACTTTGCAAATGTTCTGATATTATATTCTGTAAATTTCTCAATAAATTCTAATTCTTTATCAATTATCTTATGCCATTCAATATTATTAGCAATATTTGAACTTCTATCCTTTATATCGCAACAACAATACTTGAAGTATTTAGCTATTAATTGCATCTGATCGTTAGTAGGAATAATTGTCCCATTTGTTTCCAAATAAAGAGGATATTCTATTTTGTAATCATCAAATGATTCTAAAAATGATTCAATAAAATCGAGTTGACATAGAGGTTCTCCTCCTGTGAAACTAATTGAATGAAGATCCTTAGTATATAAACTTTTTATAATATCTGCAAGATCATGAGATTCTATAGGATTATTGCGCTTTTTAAACTTTCCAGAACCAGGGTTTTCTTCGATTCTTACAATAGGATTTTTAAATATTTGCGCAGATGGAGAATCGCACCAAAAACAAGAAGAAATATTTTCAAAGTTGTTGTAAAGATTACATCCAGAAAATCTTACAAAAATTTGTCGTTTTCCAAAACAACTACCGTTTAAAGAGCCACCTTCCCCTTGTAAAGAAGAAAATATTTCTATAATATAAGTTTTTGACTTTTCGCTATTCATTTTAGAATCCTTTTTCTTGACAAAATTATATTAAGAAATTCTTAGATTAGTATAGATAATAATAATTATAACTAGTAAAGTAAAGAATTATAAATGATCTATATTTATTAATAACTTGACTTTTATTTAAAATAGGAAAGGGAATATAAGTATTTTTGGA
>CAZBEU010000062.1:0-2370 GCA_964491005.1 uncultured archaeon
ATTCGAAGCCATGAATTAACGAATGACGTAGAGGATTTAAAGATTTCATAAATTTGAATTTAAAAAAAATACTCGGTACTGTAAAGGAGGGTGTTTTTTTTTGCTGTAATTGATAAAATTACTTCTAATTAAAAGAATAAAATTAAATGAATTTAAAAATGCAAAAAAAAAAAGTTATTTTTTGATATTATTGGCTATTTCTATAATTTTTAGTACTAATTTAGCTATGTCTTCTAATGATAATGAAATTTTGGATAACAATGTAAATTCTTTTATTAATAATAGTGCTATAGAGATTAATAATTCAATAATAATAATATCAGATAACAGCACCATATGGAATAAGGGCATTAGTGCTTATCCTAGTATCGCTGTAGATTCCTCTGGAACTATTCATGTTGTATGGTATGATGATACAGATGGAACATGGGGTTCAGATATAGAAATTATGTATGCTTCAAATTCAGGTTCGGGTTGGTCAAATCCTATTGTAATTTCTGATGATGAGACTCTATGGAATGATGGGAGTAGCATTAATCCTAGTATTGCTATAGATACCTTTGGTAATGTCCATGTTATATGGGAGGATGAAACAGATGGAGCTTGGGGTAGTGATAGCGAAATTATGTATGCTTCAAATTCAGGTTCAGGTTGGACACATACTATAGTAATTTCTGATAATGAGCCTCTATGGAATAATGGGGGTAGCTCTAATCCTAGTATTGTTATAGATCCTTTTAATAATATCCATGTTGTATGGCAAGATTATACATTTGGTGCTTGGGGTAATGATATTAAAATTATGTATACTTCTTTTGTTGCATTTAAACTTGAGAATGGAAGTATTCCTTTTGGATATACATTCTTATTCTTTATGTTAATTGGTATTATTGGTGTACTTTTCTTTATTAAGAAAAAATCTCTAAAAATCTAAACTTTTTTTTTTTTTTCTATTTGAGTTTCTAATGCATTTTTGATAATTTTTTCTAATTTGTTAAATTATATTTTATGATTAATTCATTAAATAATACTTTTTATAGACATATGCGGTTCAAATATACAGATTATCATGTACATACAAAATGGAGTTCTGATATTGTTCAAAATGGTCCTAATTTCGAAGATTATATTGCAATTACTGAAAAAAAAAAATTAAATATTTGTTTTTTAGAGCACTATGAACTTTATAAAGTTGAGAATGATATTTATCATCCATTTTTTAAGGGTAATATTGAAAATTATTTGGAAGAAATTGATGAATTAAAAGAAACCTATGATTTTATTCTTAGTGGATTAGAAGTCGATTATTATAAGGAAAGAGAAGTAGATTTATTAGAATTCATGGATAATTATAAAAAAAAAATTGATTTTATTGCAGGAAGCGTTCATGAATGTGATATAGGATTTCCAATTACGGAAAAATCTTATATTATTGAGCTTTTAAAAAAAAAAACGACAGGACAATTAATTGATGAATATTTTATTTCTGTTGAAAAAATGATTAAGTCTCAAATTTTTCAAAATATTTGTCATATTGACACAATTTTTCGATATATTAATAATAATGAAATAAAACCGAGTAAAGATTGTGACATTTCAGATGAAAAAATACTCAATTTAGGAAAATTATGTATAAAAAATGGAATTAATATCGAATTTAATCTTTCAGGTTCAAAATATTCTTATGGGAAATCATTTCCTTCAAGAGAGATAATTATTCAATTAAAAAAATTAGGGGCAAAGATTTTTATTGGATCTGATTCCCATAATCTAAAGTATTTTAAGGAAAAATCATTAACAGTAAAAAAAGAGTATAAATTTATTGAACAATTGAATAGCTGAGTAAAAACTATGGAAATCAAAAATTGGTTTGAGAAGATAAACGAATGGGATAGTAAAATTGTTGTAAAATATAATGGTATTGGAGGCAATGTATTTACAGCTTTACTAAGAAACCTCTCATTTTTAGGAGAAGAGACTATCTGGTGTATATTGATAGGTTTTTTTTTATTGATTTGGTATGATCCCCTTTATTTATCAAATATTGGATTTGCTTATTTATTTGGTCTGATATCAATAGTATTGATAAAAATATTAATTAAAAGGCAAAGACCTTTTAAAAAAATTGATAATATTAAAGTTTTCGCGCGAAAACCTTTTTCAAGAAGTTTTCCTTCATGGCATACATATAATATTGTTTCTCAAGGATTAACTATTAGTTTCTTAACAAAATCACCCTATATTCTTTTAATATTTTGTATATTAATAGGGTTAATAGCTTTTTCCAGGGTTCAATTAGGAGTTCATTATCCTTCAGATGTGATTGTTGGTTTTAGTTTAGGTATTGTAGGATTTGCCATAACGGCATTT
>CAZBEU010000063.1:0-1670 GCA_964491005.1 uncultured archaeon
ATTCTTTCATCATAATTTATTAATATATAATTTTCTGTTTTATGATAACTAAAACTCTCTCCATTGTTAATTCTTTCATCTAAAATATTAAAAGTTGCTTTCCAATTCTTAAAAGATATATATTTATTTAATTTACGATAGTCTCCATGAAAAAAAATATCTAGAAAATCAATTAGATATAAATAACTATCAAAAGGTTTGTATACTATTGTTTTACCTCTAAAATATCTTTCTATAACTCCTTTATTGACACTATAACAAAATTTTGGAAGATCTTCCATAGTTAATCCATTTTTTATTCTTAGTTTCAACAAGAATCTACGAGTACACATTGGTGTTAATGTACAAGTAATCCTATCTACTTGACATTCTTTAAAACATAGATCTCTTATCCTTTTTATGAGTAAGGTTAATATTTCAGAATTGTACCTTTCATTTAATGGATTTTCCAAGAATTTTATTATATGTTTTTCTTCTAGAGGCATTAGTTTTTTAAATATTAAGATTTTAATGAATAATAAATGTAGACTTCTAATAATTTTTATTGTTTTATCTTTATTATATTTATTTAATCGTAGGATTTTAAAAATTTATAAATCAATAAACAAAGTAAATTAGAGTAAATATTAGAAAAGATAAAAAAATTCAAAGCATTTCATATTTTAATGAAATTACTTAGTTTCAATATATAATAAATTATTAATACAAATTTTTTTATTAATTATATACTAAAATTTATAAAATACAATATTTCCAGAAATGTTACGTCAAATTCATATATATTTCAACAGAGAAAGAGTCTTTTCATATACATTAGCCCTTGCATTTGATGATAACGAGATTAACAATATTTTACATTCTTTTATGGAAAGTATACAATTATCAAATATAGATATAATTACTTCGCGTAGGATATCTGAATATTTAATTTTTTATAAAAAAATAAATAATTTGATATTTTTAATAGTTACAGACCTTATAGATCCAAAAGAATTTATTGAGAAGATATTAGAAAATATTGTAAAAAAATTTTACTTTTTTTTTCCAGATATTAAGCTTTTAAGTAATTTTTCTAAAAGACAAGAATTTATTGATTATTTCATACGTCTACAAGCAGATTTACATAGTAAAATATCCATTATTGGACCTTCAAATGCAGGAAAATCTAAACTTTATGATTTATTGACAAATAAAAAACAAGAAAGACAGGTTATGAATTTTGCTAAAATATCTGCATTAGAGATTTATGATTTAAGTTTTGATGTATGGGATTTTCAACTGAAAGATAATTTCTCTCTTCTATGGTCTAAAATAATAAGTGGTTCAGATTTAATTATTTTTCTTTTCAACGCTTCCAATTATAATTTAAATGTATTAGATTATTATTTAACCTTAAAAAAAAAAGAGAGCCCACTCTCTAAATTTATAATAATTGCAAATAAAATTGATCTAATAGATGAAAATGATAAAAAAAGAATAAAAACTGAACTTAATATCAATAATATTTATTTTTTATCGTTGAATGATTTAAATGTGAAAGAAAAAATTCTAAAAGTCATCCGTAATGATTTAAAATTAAAAAGCTCTTTACCAAATAAATATAATGAATTATTAATGGAAGCAGAAAATTCAATTCAACAGAAGAATCATATAAAAGCTTTAGCTAAATA
>CAZBEU010000064.1:0-2210 GCA_964491005.1 uncultured archaeon
TGATATTACTTCGAATACACCTCTAAAGATAATTGATCCTGGATATGAAGTATCAATTACATCTAATGGTGACTATTTTGTTGTAAGTAGTAATGATGAATCCGACAAGGGTAATATATGTCTTTTCAATAGAACTACCTTTACACCAATATGGGATTTTTCTTTTGACAGTTTTGCGTTTTCTGTAGCAATCTCTCCTAATGGACAATATATTGCAGGGGGAACTGGGAATGGTACTTTATTGCTCTTTGAAACAGGTAGTGCTACTCCTTCTTGGTATACAACTGTTGGAAATATAGACTCTCTTGCCTTCTCTGCTGATGGTCAATATTTGGTAATCGGGAAAGGATATGATCTTTCGTTATTTGATACATCAAATTCCGTTCCTTTATGGTCTTATACAACTGTAGGAGGGAATGTTCTCGTCGATATTTCCTCTAATGGGAACTATATTATAGCAGGAACATTAGAAGAGATATATCTTTTTAATAGATTAAGTAATGTTACTTTATGGACTCTACCATTACTAGATTTTTCAATATCTTTAGATATATCTTCTCAGGGAGAATATATTGTTGGAGGAGGAAATGGCGGTATTTTATATTTATTACCTACAGATGCTGGTACAAATATAATACCAAATATAGATTTTGAAGCAAATTGTACAATAATTGATAAAGGTGAATTTATTCAGTTCAATTTTAGCGGTTCTCCGGGAGATGGCCTTGTAACATATCTTTGGGATTTTGGTGATGGAAGTGAATTCTCAAATGATAAAGATCCAATTCATAGATATGCCAAAAGTGGTAATTTTGATGTAAAATTAAATGTTACTGATTCTGATGGTGATATGGGTCTTCAAATTAAATTGGATTATATTGTAGTTAATGAAACTAATAGTGTTCCCGGATATAATTTTTTCATATTGATAGGGGGTATCGCTTTTATATCTATTTTTCTTACTACAAAAAAGAAAATCTTGATTAAAAATTAAAATTAGAATTAAAAATTACTCTTTTTTTTTTCAAAAATTAATTTGATTTTCTCTATAAAATATCTTTAAGTGCTTTGCTATAAGATACTGTGATATGTGGTTTTAACAATCTTTCAAATGTTTTTCCTAAAAAACCATGAAAAGTATAATTTTTTCTTATACTTATAGAATTTTAAAAATAAATAAGCTCTTAATTTATGAACGAAAAATTATTACCTAATCTCCTTTAAAGTATCTTAAAGGGCTCTAAGCTCAAAATAATTAAATATTAGGAAAAATTAATAATATATAGTAAATAAAATTATATTTAAAATTAAAAATTTTAAAAAAATTGAAGTATAAATGGAAATAGAGTTTTTATATGAGATTTTTGACACACTCCCTAGACAAGGACCTGGTGATTCAAAATCCACTCAAAAAGCATATTCTTTTATAGATAATTTACCCCAAAATCCAAATCTCATCGACATAGGATGTGGTACAGGAGTACAAACAATAGAAATAGCAAAATTATCACAAGGAAACATAATTGGTTTAGATAATTATCAACCATTTCTTGATAAACTAGAAAGGAATGCTAATCTTCAAGGTGTCTCTAATATTAAAACGATCAATAAGTCAATGTTTGAATTAGATTTTAAAGAACAATCTTTTGATATTATATGGTCGGAAGGTGCTGTATATATCTATGGATATGAAAAAGCGCTTGAAGATTGGAAAAAATTCATAAAAAATAATGGTTATTTTGTAGTTTCAGAGATTACCTGGTTTAAAGAAAATCCTCCAGAGAATTTAAGGAAATATTGGGAAAATGAATGTCCAAATATAAAAACTATAGAGGAAAATATAGATATGATAAAGGAAAAAGGATTTAATTTGATTACTCATTTCAAATTGCCAGATTCAAGTTGGTGGGAAAATCTATATAATCCTTTAGAAAAAAGATTATCTCTATTAATGAAAAAATATCATGGAGATAATGAAAAAATAACTCAATTAAATGAAGTTTATAACGAAATTGAAATGTTTCGTAAATATTCAAGTTTTTATGGATATACCTTTTTTGTTACTAAAAAAATATAGTTGAAATTTTCTTTTCATTGCTGATGTTTTCTTATGTAAAAAATAAAATCTCTATTTTCTCTAATTTTTCGAAGCTTTAATATATCAATAAGCAACTTAATTAATTGAGTTTCTTCTTGCTCTGAATATGTAA
>CAZBEU010000065.1:0-1791 GCA_964491005.1 uncultured archaeon
GTTTTCATCATTATTTTCAGATTTATTGATATCATTATTCATAATAATTATCACTTAATCAGATAATACGTATTTATTTTATTTTAATGTTTATATCAGTAAAATCTTGATTTTGTTCAAGATGTATTTTATTGTTTGTGCTGAGAAACATTAATGCTAAAAACATTCTTACAAATTCATATTTTCTACCTAAAGCCGTTTCTTGATCTTCATTAATTAGATTAATTAGACCATAAAAATTAGCAACTTCTTTTTCTTCAAATTTAATAATTGCTTTAATTTTGCTATACCAATTATCAAGTAACTCCTCAATTGTTTGTTCCCTTCCACTAATATGTTTTAGTAATTCTTTTGGTAATTGAGCTTTTGCTGATAATTCTTTTTTTCGTTGTAATTTTTCCTCTTTTCTTAATCTTTGTCGTCTTAATTTTTCTTTTTTCTGCATTGTTTCTATTATCGCTGCTCTCATAGCTTCAAAAAGTTCATCTTTACTTGTTATCTTAAGTTTTGATTGAATTGGTTGGGTTAATGTTTTAGGAATTCCTCTTCTTGTTCTTTGTCTAAATTGTTCAATTTCCTCCTTTTTTTGAATATCTTCTTCTTCTTTAATAATACTGGTAATTTTATGATGATGTAAAGATGCGGAAGTTTTTAAAGCAATTCCAGAGACTTTATAATTGATAAAATCTTCATGAAGCATCTTATCAAAAAATTTATTAACTAAATTTGATAAATCATAGAATGCAATATCGGAATCTTTAGCTAATTCTAAATTTAATAAAGTTGAAAAAGGAGGTTTTTGCCAAAATTTCAATTCTTTTTCTTCTTTTCTAAAGAGAGGAGCAACTTCCTCATCATCAAAATCAGCAACTAGTTCTTCTTCAAAAAATTCTTCTTTATTCCGATCGATAAAATCAGGACTTTTTACGATCTTTTCTAATAATTCTATTATTTCTATTTTTTTTGATTTTGTAGGAATAGAAATATGATTAACAGCAGCAAAATCTCTTAATTGTTTTATCGTAAAATTTTTAAAATTATATTCTTCTTCCTTTTGTTCTTCACTCATAGTTCTATGTAGCCCATTATCATTATTATAGGTAAATGAATTCAAAGAATCTCTTGTTCATTCAATTATATATTATTATAAACATATAACTTTTAGCAATTCTAATCAGAAAAACAAATAACCATTTTCTCAAAAAAAAAGAAGAAATTTAAAAAATTAGTTTATATAGGGGGGTTTTTTTATAAAACCAATGAAAATTATTATATAAATCAGTTGATCTATCATTTCCGCAATAATTAGCATAGACACATTGAAATCTTTAGTGATAATAGGCCTTAAAATATGAGAGATTATAATAAAAAGAAATCCTATGGCTATAATTAATCCATGTGCTTGAGATAACCGCTTGATTTTATACATTAATGCAAATAAGACAACAATTCCAACCATTGTCAAGGTTGTAATTATTGGTAAAATATTTTGAATTACTTCTGTACTAGGAGAAATCAAAATAACAATAGAATTTATTACTAAGAAAACTGATACAATTGATATCTTTATAAAATTAATTTTAGTTTTTGGTATTTTTTTTATATAAATGTCAAACAGATTTATCAATACTTCTAATCCTAAAAATAGCAAAGGTATAGCATTAATAATAATAATAATATATCTAATTTTAAAAAAAATTAACATATAACTGGAATTAATTAGATTGTCTAAATATATTAAAGAAACAATAAGATCAACACCTTTTCCCACAATTAAAATCATAAAAAATA
>CAZBEU010000066.1:0-1751 GCA_964491005.1 uncultured archaeon
AAAATATAATATTTTCCTCTTCACATTTTTTAAAAATATTGAAATACAATTCAAATTAAATAACTCTAATGAAAATGGATAATAGAAACATATTAAAAAGCGTAATTCTTTCAATCTTTGATGAAGATGGTCCAACACCACTGATCTACTGGCCAGAAGATATGAATGATTCCGCAAAACTTCTGATTAGTATGAAAACAATTTCACTTCTTATGGGAGATAGTACATATCAAGACAGTTATGAAACAGAAGGAATAAATTATTTTGGGATTATTCCTTTTCCAGATCTTAAATTAAACGGGTTGACATATTTTTTTTTAATACCAGATCCAAAGGCTAGAGGAAATGCTAAAGCATCAACAATTACTGTTTTAGTTGATGAAGATAATCGTACTTTTTTCTATGAAAATATGAAATATTTAAGAGTTATAATCGATCGAGCAGCCACTAAGATTCAAAAATTATCAAATGAGGAAAACTATAATGAAATTATGTATAATTTTAAAAAAGAATTAACGGATTTCATAGATGAACTTGAAAATCCATTTTCCACAAAACGAAATATTAAAATTATTTTTGCTGGATTAGGAAAAGCTGGAAAAACAAGCTTTTTTCATGGAGTTAAAAAAAGATATTCTGAGATAATAAAAACTTTACCTACGAAGGGAGTAGATAGATATGAAGAAAATCTTCTCTCAGAAGATAATTCTAAGATTATTCTTTGGGATCTAGGAGGTCAAAAAAAATATATTGATAGATATTTAGAACAGAGAAAAATCTATTTATACAATTGTGATCTATTATTTTTTTTTATAGATATTCAAGATACAGAAAAATTAGATGAAGCCTTATCTTTATTTAAAAGAATAATAGATTCATTAATTGAATTTGATGAATTTCCTCCTATTGTAGTCTGTTTAAATAAATATGATCCTGATTTGAAAGAATCAATAGAAATTAATGAAAATATTATGTATTTGACAAAAAAACTAAAATTACTAACAGACAAATTTTTCGTCAAAATATTTACTACGTCTATTTTCGTACATTGGTCTCTTATTTCAGCATATTCTTTTGGTTTATCTCAATTAAGTCCTAATAGGGAATTATTTCGCCAACAATTGAAAATTTTTGCAAAAATAAACGACACAGATGCCATTTTATTATTAAATGAAAGTGGTATTATATTATCAAACTATTCAAAAGACCAAATATCTGAAAAGGTATTTGAAATTTCAGCTCCTCATTTTCAAACTCTTTATAAGACATTTAAGGAATTTAAACTACTTAAAAAAGATTTTATCGTTACTTTTGGAGTAACGGATAAATCTAAGAAATTAATGTTTAAAAAAATTAAAGTGGATAAGTATAATTTATATTTATTATTATTATTAGAAGACAAAATAAATATTGAAAAAATTGAGGAAAATTTACCCAGTCTCTCTTCTAATCTTATAGATTTAATGAAAACCTATATCTAATTTTTTAAAAATAACATTAAGATTTTTTTAGAAAAGAAACCCTATGAATTATAAGCCAATATTTTCATTATTTCTAAAAGAAGAATCAAAAAGCTAATTAAAAATTGATATATAAAATTTATCTTATGGATGGAGATAATGGAATATCTCTATTGGACATAACTTTTAAAGACTTTAGGAATAAGCAAACAGAAACCATAATTTTGGATGATTTTTTTAATGCTATTGATAAATTAATAAATAATATACATAAAGTAATAATAAAAGGAA
>CAZBEU010000067.1:0-5924 GCA_964491005.1 uncultured archaeon
CTACCAGAAAACCACATTCTTTCGGGTATGGTAGCCCCACAAAAAAAAGCCATAAGGAGAACATAATTTTTTGCTCTCTTCTGTTATTAAATTAAATTTTAAATTTACTTTTGTTCTTAAATAAATATTCTTTATTTTTTCATTCTTCGTAATTAAGATTAGTATCGATTATCAATTTGTATAATAATTTCTAACTCTATTTTAGATATTGTATATTAATAGTAAATTCATTATTTTTTGGTATTGAATCTTTTTTGGCATACAAGCATTGATCTTTTGAAGAAATATAGACATATTGACCGTTTTTTGACTTAATCTTTATTTTATCACCATCACCAATCTCTCCTGGAGCTCCATCACTTTTTTCAATTGTAAAACATCCCCCTGTGAATGCATTGTTAGCACTATTATAATCAAAATTAGCAATTAACTTTGAATCTACTCCAAATAATGGAGCAGCAACATACTTTCCATTACTCGCTTTTAAAAGTATCTCATCATCTGCTCTAATTTTTTCATTTGATTTATCTTTTTTTTCTATTGTGAATGTTTCCCATCCTAATGGTTTATAACGATTAGCAATTAAAACAGTTCCGCCTCCATTTTCGGCACAAACATAATACCCATTATTAGATTGAAGATATATCCACATCCCATGCTGGAGGATATCTTTTTCAAAAGGAATTTCATCTTCATTAAAGGGTTCTATGAAAATATCTTCATATTCTTCCGAAAGTAGTTTCTCTTTAATAATGTCTTTTATAGTTATTTCTCCTCTACTAAGTTGACAACCATATGTTATCAGTTCTGTAGGTGCGCATTCTCTCCTTAAAGTTTGTCTAAAAATTCTTTTTAAAAGATTAGGAATCTCATCAATATTCCATTCTGTCATTTCCATCTCTTGTTGTGACAATTTCTTTCATCTTTTACTTTTGGTTTTTGGTTTTTAAAAACCATTTCACAAAGAAGTTCGTCACTTATTTAATATTTTTGATTTTATTTTTTAAAATCCAAATTTACACTAAGCTTTATTTTGTCTAAATACATTTTTAAAAGCAGTAAAATGGTTATATAAAAAAGACTATGGAAAAAGGCTCTTAAAATTCTAAATAATCGAAATTGAGTGAATTTATCTATTAATTATAAAAAAGATACTAGGATAACGATTTTAAAATGTTAAATACCCTATTTATATTATCTTCTTAGAAGAAAATATTATATTTTTCAGGGAATAATCCTTCTTTCAGCAATTTAGAGATTTTTTAATCAACAACAAAGAATTTCCTTAATATAAAAAAATTAAATTTTTTTTGATTTTATTTTTTATTTCATAATCTTCTTTTTTTTTTATTTTCACCTCTTTTTTTGTTTTTTTACTCTATTTTTTAATATGGTAGAATATATTATTAATGAATTCAGTTTTTAAATCCTCATTTTTCTTCTTTTTTTCTATTTTATCACCTCATAAAAACTATATTTTTTTTTCTTAATTATATTATAGTCATTTGTATATATAAATGTTACTTTATATATATCATACAACCAATATATATGAATTACTTAAATAGATGATATTAACTCTATTATGCAAAATCATTGATATCGTAATGAATATAGAGAATTTCTATATGGTAAGAAAATAAATTATAATATTCTTCTTATTTACTGGCTCTACTATTTCTTTTAAAAATTCATCAACACTTTCTGAAATTATAATTATATTTTTATTATTCTATTTTCCTTGAGATTCTAGAAAGAGGATGTCCTTTACTTCTCATTTCTATTTCGTTAAACCAACCAAAAGGAAGGCGAAGTACAGAATAGGTTTTTAACTTTAATAATGCTTCAATTTCTTTAAATGATTTAAAAGCAAATTCTAAACTGCTAAGTTTTCCAAAAAGATGAGCAAATGGTATAATGACGATATTATTTATTTTTAATTGCTCTATTATTTTTTCTATTTCTATAATCCCTTTTTTTATTACTTCTGAATTCATTTCATCCTGCTTTTCCATACTAATAAAAAGTACTAAAGCATCTTGACTTTGATTTTCTTTATTTTCTTCTGTGATCTCCTCAATAACTTTAGAACGGCCCTTCTTTGTTACTTTATATTTAAAATATTCAACATGGAATGATAAAAATCTCATATTTCATCAATTTAATTTTATATTAAAAATTAGTTAATTAATAATTTTCCTTATAATTAAAATGATTCAATATTCTTGTAATAAAAAAAATAGGAGATTAAACTAAAAGATTAAAAATATCTTTGTTTATTTATAAATTTAAATTACAAATTTAATCAGAGATTTCTTATATCCTTCTGTTTTTTCAAATCCAAGTAAATTTAAGATTGTAGCAGCAACATTTCCTAATCCTGGATTGTTTAATTCATAATTTATATTATATTCTTCCTTATATTGAGAATCTATAATGTTAAACATAACAGGATTACATGTATGTGAATTTTGCCATTCTAAACTCATATCCTCAAGATTACCATGATCTGCAGTAACGATAGCTATTCCATTTTTCTTATTCAAAAAAAAAAAATAAGAATAGAATTATTATCCTTTTCAAAAATACTTGATGAAAATTAATTATATGTAAATAGTTCGTCTGTGTAATTTAAAATGTCTGTTGGCTCAATATATAATTGAGGATGTTGCTTTTGTGCAATTTTTATAAATAGAAAATAACGATCTTTTGATACATTTTCTTTTCCAGCACAATATGCTCTATATCCTGTACTTGAAGGACTTGAATCTCTAAGATAGTTAAAAAAAGCCTTAGAAAAATAACCTTCCCCTGTTCCCCAAGGATAAAAGCTATCTCGATAAGAATTTTCATTTATATTACTAGTACTCATTGCGATAATATTATCTAATCCATATTCTTTAAATGTTGTGACAAAATGACCTGATTGGCATGATTCTACTAAAAATCCTTTTATATATGAATCAAATCTAAATTTAAGATAATGATATAACTGATATGAAGATATAAATTCTTTTGGACCAATAGATACTACAGATTGTTTTTCTGTTTCATGATAATATCCATGTCCATAGATATACAAAAATAACTTATCATGAGGTTCTTCTATTGAATCAATAATATCTACAGCAGAAAGAATATCTGAAATATCACGAAGATAAATGAATATATTAAAATTCCGTGATTTCAAAATTTCAGTATAACGGTTAACTTGTTTATCATTAAAAACTTCTGATTGATAAATAAATACAGCAATTTTATCAGGTTTATTATTAGGAGTATAAAAAAAATGATCGTCAATATTCCCAGTAAAATTAATTGCAGTATATAAATCAGTTGAGGTATTTAACTCATTATTTTTAGTTTCTAAGGATGTATATGCGATTTGTGTATTATATAATAGTATAATAGGACTAATGAATGATAGAATCACTATAGAAAATATTAAAATTGGTATATGAGTTTTATTTCTAATTTTAATCTCACCAAATTATATCAATTGATTTTAGTTCGATATTTTATCATAGATGAATAATTAAATTTTATTTAATATTTTAAGACAATTGGAATAAAAGTGAGATTTTGTTTGATAGAATTATCGATTTTTAAAAATTAAAACAATAGGTTTTAATATTAAAATCTTAATTATCCGTAAATTTAATTAGAGATTTCTTATATACTTCTGGTTTTTCAAATCCAAGTAAATTTAAAATTGTAGCGGCAACATTTCCTAATCCTGGATTGTTTAATTCATAATTTATATTATATTCTTCCTTATATTGAGAATCTATTATGTTAAACATACCAGGATTACATTTATGTGAAGTTTGCCATTCTAAACTCATATCCTCAAGATTACCATGATCCGCAGTAACGATAGCAATTCCATTATTCTTTATTACTGAATCTACAATTTTATTTACACATTCGTTTACAGTCTCCGCAGTGATAATAAATTAATTAAAATTCTTGAAAATTTACAACATCTTTAGAGGATTTCTTGTAAAAAATTTTAAATATTATGGGAAAAAGTATATGAGATTCATATTATGCGGAATAAAACCAAAAAATTCAGAATTGATAGAAAATGGTCCATATAATTGTGATATATATAATTATGAATTAAAATTACCTCATAGAAACAAATTAGGATATTTTACTGGAAAAAAATATTCGCTTTATGAATAAATGAATGAAATAAAGAATCATTACAAAATTAATGAAGCATTAGCTTTTTTTACTCTATCTGGTAAACAAATTCAAATAAAAGAAGAAATTATTATTGATGATTGGCTCGAGAAACATGAGCTTTCTGAAGATGATTCAATACTTATAATTCCTATTTTATACATTCCAATCCTTAATAATAAAAATAGTAAGATTATTAAAAATCAAAATAATAAAGAAGAAAATCTCTTTTTAAAAGTTATTAGTTATATTCTTTTTTTAAATAAATCTATAAAAATAAAAGAAATATGGAAATCTTTTGAAATTATATTTAAATTAATTAAAATTGACAAAATTATAATTCCAAGCAAATCTATAACTAAACTAATCGCAGGTTCAATATTTTATATTTATAGCAAGTCTCTACGGAAAAATATAAGTTTTAGTAAAATAAGTGAAAAATTAGGCTATAAACAGTCAAAAAGTTTGGGAAATTATTATCGAAAATATTTTAGAACTAAATTTAATTATTTAATAGAAGAAAGCATTAATTCCCTTTTATTTCAATTTTTAAAAACATTAAATATTCCAAATTATGCTCGAGATGTTGCAAAATTACAATTAAATAATATGCAAAATGATGAGAGATTAAAGGATAAAAAAAATCATCTTGTTGCTGGAGCAATAATATATATTTTATTGGAGGTATGTAATGAATTACAAAAGAGAGATAAAAATCATGAATTTAGTATTATTAATACCAATCTTAATAATTCATATTATATTACTCAACTTTTTTCTGATTATATAGGAAATCTTATTCCTTATTTAGATCCTGTAAATTTTGATATATTAAAATTAAAAATTCTTTCGACTAATTCTAATTTAGAAAAAACAATTATTAATATAGAGGATTTAGGAAATATTCTAAAGATTCCTAAAATTTGTTTTAATTTTGCCAGAGATCTTGTTATTTCTTTAAATTCCTCTGAATATGAAATAAAGACTTTAGAAGTTAAAAATTTAGCAGTATCATCAATTTATTTTAGTATTATTTTTTATTGTGAGTATAATTACGAAGATGTTAATTCAATTCAAGATAAGATAAAAAATATATTATCAATCAAGAGTTTTAATTCAATTTACAATAAATTTCAAAAATTAAAGGATATATATAAGAAAGAGTCCCTAAATCAAGTAAAAAATTGTATTAATATCTTAAACAAAGCTTTGAATTATGATAGTAAAAATCTATATAGATCAAATATATTATTAGATGAAATTTTTAATATTTGGTGGGATTCTAAGGCTTTACATGATTATTATAAATTTAGTGTAGCTATTTCAGCAGCATTAGTCTTTATTTCTTCTATTTTATTGAATCAAATCAATAAAGAATATCATCAGAACAATTTTTTAAATAAATTTAATCAAATAATTAAACCAATTCAAAAAAGCTTCTTTAAAAAAAAAAATATTTGACTTATTGAGGATTGTAAAAGATGAAGACTTTATCATCGTAATGGCTCATATTTTTAAATATGATATATTTCCTAAAGTGAATACGAAAGAAAGAATATTAAGGGGTTATGCTCCGATGTTTAATCAGATTCAAAAACATTTTCCTGAGTATAGACAATTTATCATAGATAGAAATTATACACAGAGAAAATCTATTGGATATAGAGAAATTATCTCAAATTTAAGAATGAAAGATATGAGTGAACTGGTTCATACTAAAAAATTAATTAAATCTA
>CAZBEU010000068.1:0-3919 GCA_964491005.1 uncultured archaeon
TTTTTTTTTTTTTGTTTTATAAGTAGTACTAATTTATTATAATAAAAAATTAAAATTTGTTTTCATTTTTACAATTACATTATTATGAGTAATGATAAAATAAAAGAGATACAAGAAAAATATAATATCATTGGTAGAGTAGATGAAATTAGAAAAATATTATTAGCGCGCTCAGTTGGTAAAAATATACTTATTGAAGGTGAAGTAGGAGTTGGTAAAACAACTTTAGCAGATGCTATTTCTAAATATTATGATTCAAATTTTTATCGTATTGATTGTTCTGAAGAGACTCTTACACATAATTTAATTGGGTTTTTTGATCCTCCGTTAGTCATTTCAAATGGATATGTAGAAGATTCTTATGTATTTGGTCCATTAACATTAGCTATGAAAAATGGAGGATGTCTATTTATAAATGAAATTAACCGAATGCCAGAAAGTACACAAAACTCTTTATTAACAGCTTTAGATGAAAAAATTCTTGAAATACCCAAATTAAAAACAATTACTGCAAAAGATGGGTTTTTCATTATAGCTACACTTAATCCTTCTGCTCATGTTGGAGTCAATGTACTTGGAGAAGCTATAATGGATCGTTTTATTTGGATTAAACTTGATTATCAATCACCAGAAGAAGAACGAGAAATAATTAGAAAAGTGTTAGATAATAAGAGCAATAAAGATGAGAATATTATCGATATTTCACAGAAAATTATTGAAACTACAAGAAAAATAGTATCAATAAGAAGAGGAAGCTCCATTAGAGGAGGTATCGATTTAGCTGCCCTAATATCTCAATATGATAATCATCAAAGTACTCAAAATTGGATAGAAGCAGCAATAATGGCCCTATTCAATAAAATTGAACTTGAGGATGGAAATATTAAAACAAAGAACGAGATTATCTCTGATATTGTATTATCCGTATTAAATAAATCTGATTTTCAGTAATCAATGATCTTTCTGATGGAAAATATCAAGAGAGGGAGAATAAAAGATTACATGTTAGAAATACTGACCTTCACTCAGATAGGGATATCTTACGTTTAGAAATTATTAGAAAAAAGAAAAAAAGACCAAGTTATTATCAACATCTGGCAAATACATTAGATTATAAACAAATTAAAGAATTGACTTATACTGCAATTGATCATAAAAATTTAGAAGCAATACAAGGATTATTAAAATCTAATGTCTATGCAGCCACAGATGCATTAGATTGTGATGATGGAGTACGATTTTTTTCAGAAAAGGCAAAAGAAAATTCAAGATTTATGCCTGAAGTATATTTCTTTATCAGACGCCCAATATCTGAAAAATATAGATATATTTTCAGAAGATTAGCTCGTCAAAGTATATTATCATCATCTTTAAAGATTACCAGTAAAGGTATAAGAGGATATAAGAGAAAAACTTTACCTTATTATAAATTAAATATGGTAGAGTTCAATATAGACGAAACAATCCAACATAATCCTTTAAAAATACAAAATAAATCACTAACTTATAAAGATATATATGGAATCAAGAGGAAACGTCAGAAAAGAAAAGTTGTTTTAATTCTTGATACTAGCGGAAGTATGTTTGGTCGATTATTATTAAATGCTGCTTTAACTACTTCAGTATTGGCACATAATTTAGATAAAGAAAATTATTCAATTATATTATTCAATTCAACAGCAATGGTTTTAAAAGGAATAAGCGAAAAAAAACAAATAAATACAATTATTGATGAAATATTAGATTCTGAAGCAGTAGGATTTACAAATATTTCAATTGGTCTTGAAAAAGGATTAAATGAATTAAATAAACTCCAAAAAAGATCTAAAAATGAATTTGCAATATTGATCACTGATGGAGATTATAATCGTGGTGAAAATCCTATTAATATAGCTAAAAAATTCCCAAAACTTCATGTAATTGGAATACCTCCAGATAATGATGCTAATACGGGAATTAATACATGTAAAGAAATTGCAAAAGAAGGAAGAGGAAAATTTTTTGCTGTAAAAGATTATAAAGAAATACCTCGGACCCTAATAAATATTTTAGCTAGAAATTAGAGTTAGATGGCTATAAATACCTAAGTAGAAATATCAAAATGAATGAAAAAAAAGATTCTAATTCTATTTTATTTATTGATTAATATGGTTATTAAAAATTTAGACAGATATTCTTTTTTAATAATTATATTCAATATTTTATTTATAATATTATAAAATTAATACAAAGAGATTATATAGTGGTTAAACCCCCTCAAACAGGTAAAAATGTATGTCTTCGTTGTAAAGGAGCCAGATTGTTATGTGGAAAAAACTCATGTCCAATATTAGTTAAAAATTCTATATTAAAATCTATTTTACCTTTTAAAACAGGAGAATCATTAAGAAATGTTGAAATCTTTGGAGCAAGCCCTCCAGGTTTTTTTGTAGGGTATCACAGTTATCCAAAGGTAAATATAGGACCATTAGTTCCCTTTAATGAATTTGAAACATTTAAAGATATATCAGATTATCATATTCTTGATGCTCCAGAATTATGGTTTGGAACTTCAATGGAAAAAATAATCAGATATCGAAGCAGTTTAGTTAGAAATAATTTTAAAGTAGATATTCATATCGGAAAATTAAATAAGAAAAATACACTTCCGATTAAAACTAAAAGACTCTTGGAAACATCACAAGACCTTTCAATGGCGGCTCGTCCTGTAGATACTGAGACTAAACTAGAAAAAATCAGTTTAAGAATGATTATGGACAATCATGCTCAACCAGTTGGACCTTCTGGTAAGACTGAAAAAATTGAAATTACAGAAAATATAAAAATACACCCCAAAGTAGAGTATTGTGTTTCAGATACTGATTTAAAGGCAGAAGAAGCAGTATCAGACTATTTGTTTTTTAAAGGAAATGTTCCATTATCAACTATTGAGAGAATTTTTGCAGCAGGATTATTAGGGGAAGAAAAAAATAGAAGATTAGTTCCTACGAGATGGTCAATAACAGCAATAGATGATATAATCTCAAAAGCTTTGATTAAAGAAATAAAAAGATTTCCTGAAATTAATGAATTTCAAATTTTTGAGGCAAAATATCTTGATAATCATTTCAAAATCTTACTTTTTCCAGGAAAATTTCTTTATGAAATGAATGAGGTATGGGCTCCTAATTCAATTTGGAATTTATCTTTGGATAGAAAGAATACAAATATACAACCAGAGATAATGACTGATTATGAGTTTTATCAAGGAAGAAAGAATTATGCAAGTAATATTACAGGGGCTTATTATGCCGCAAGAAAATCTGTTCTTGAATATCTTTTTAAAATAAAACGACAAGCTCGAGTTCTTATCTTTCGGGAAGTTGGATCAGAATATATCACGCCATTAGGTGTCTGGGTTATAAGAGAAACCGTAAAAAATGCTATGGATTTAGGAAATCCAATTATAGTAGATTCATTTGATAATGCTCTGAATATAATGACTCAAAATTTTATTGTGGGCCTAAAACATTGGAAAAAAAGCAGTAAAATTATAAATTATTTAAAAACTCAAAAAACATTAGATTCATTTTTATGAAAATATAAAAAGAATTTAAATTACTAAATATAGGTTAGTTTAAAGAGCATTAAAATTTAAATGAACTGGATTTATAACTTATTTATGGTAGAGTTTAATTTAACAATAAAAAAAAGATTGTTTTTATTTATAATTTTAATTTTAGTCATAATTGTTCCTAATATATCAAGCACTGTTTTGATTTCCAATAATAAAGCAGATAAGCTCAATAATTCAAATAGTAATTATATTAACCAAATAGATTCTCAAATTCCAAAAAAGAATTGGTATGATAACTATTCCAAACTAGATAGAGACAAAAACGGTATTAGTGATGATTTAGAAAATAAAATAAATGAAAAC
>CAZBEU010000069.1:0-4766 GCA_964491005.1 uncultured archaeon
ATGAATCGTTTTCTAACAGGAGATTTTGCTCCTTTCCATATAAATATTCTTCTTACATCCTCTTTAACAATTACAAAAACTTGTTCTGGATGAAGAATTTCTTGTAGATTATTTTGATCTGCCTCAATTCTCTCTTCTTCACCAGTCTCTAAAAGCTCATAAACCATGAAATAGTCATATTCAGTCATTTTTGGCACAGTAACTATTTTAAATATAAAAATCTTCTTTAAAAAAATATAAAAGTATGTAAATAAAAATTTTGGTAACTCAAAGATTTTAAATTTGAACTATAAAAAAGGTAATTTTTTATTAGAATAGAGATGGGAGAAATCTTTAATTATTGGTTTATTTAATAAATATATAATGTCAAAAATTGTTAATCTATTAAAATTAAAAGATTATATTACACTAACAGGTACAACTCTTGGGTTAATAGCTGTTCTTTTAGTAACTCTTGGTGGACGTGCTTATGTTTCTTTAGGATTCTTCTTACTAGCTTTTACAATTGGGACAGATTTATTAGATGGATTTATAGCTCGGAAAACAGGAACGATAAATGAAATAGGAAAACAATTAGATTCACTAAACGACTCTTTAACTTTCGGAATTGCACCTGCAATTCTTATGTTTCAAGGATTTAGACGAGCTGTAGACACATTAGAACTTTATGATTATTTTTTGTTGATTGCTTGCATTATATTTGCATTGTGTGCTATTTTAAGATTAGCTCGATTCAATATTTCTGATGCCCCAGGATATACTGGAGTTCCTACGCCATTGAGTGCGTTATTAATGATTAATTTATTTTATGCTAATTATTTTTATGCCATTTTTGAAGGGGGAGGAGGATATCAAGCCCACGATATACCTTTTCCTTTCTTTTCATATATCTTACTTCCCATAATAATGATTTTTCTTGGATGGTCAAATATCACCACAAGCATAAAATTTGGAGAAAAGGATAGAAAAATCTATATCTATTTCATTGTACTTGCACCATTATGTCCTATCTTTGGAATAATTGGGATATTAAATCCAACAATTATTTTAGCTATAATTGTAAGTTCCATATTTTTTGGTTTTGTAATTCTTGAAATTGGTTATATAATTGTTGGAATAGTAAGATCACACATAAATAAAAAATCCAGCTAATTAAAACTTAATAAAATATTTTTTTATATTTTCTTTTTATTTAAGTGAACAATCTTTTCTTCCATTCCTCAATTATGTTAAATATTTTGTTCTTTTGCTCAATTGTCAAAAGAATCTTTTGATTCTTATAATCATTTATCGTTGTGCGAATGTTATGTAAAGTTACTGAAAATCCTCTTTTTTCTAATATTAATTCAGTAATTCTATTTAATTCTTGAGATAAGGTTTCTCCAGTATAAATATTTATATTTTGAATTAATGCATTAAATGCTTCATTTATTATCATTCCAGATCTATCTCTTACTTTTGGATTAACTAATGAGATAAATTTTACAGATTCGCTTGTAATTGATTCAGTGTTTTGTTTTTGAAAAGGAGGAGTATTCATAGGTTCTTGTTTTAACTCAAGATTTTTAGGTTCCATAGACATTTCTGAAATATCAGAAAGAGGGGGTATATTTTTTGGAGGTTCAGTAGATTTCGGTATGTTTATTCTTTTTTTCTCAATATTATTTATTTCTTTTTCTTGAGAAATAGTCATATTTTCAACCTTTGGAAAATCATATTTTTTTTCCTCGACGAATATTCTGCTTGATCCATGTTCAGCATCTGACCAGATTTTATATAGGGAAGGTTTCAATAAATCAATGAGTATACTATTTTTAGAGGTAATACCAATAAAATTATCCATAGGATCTTTATTTTTTAATATCAATCCAAATCCAACTAAATTATTATCAGATTTTATCCCTATAAAATCTTGTTTATCATATTTTCGAAATTCAAGATTACTAAGTTCTTTAAATTGTTTTACTTTACTATTAACATGAGGATCAGAGGAAGCAATTTTGATTTTCAATGTTTTAGGTAATTTTTTAAACATTCCTATCTCTATATAATCTTCTATTTTTGGGATGATTAATAATAATTCTTCTTTGGAATTTTCAATAGATGATAATAAATATTGTTTAATTTTCGTGAGACTTCTAATTTCTTGAGATTTTTTAGTGATATCCGTTTTTACAGAAGTTGTTTTTAATTTGGATTCAGATATCAAGGTTATAATAGGATCATTTAAGTTTTCTATTTGTTTTATTGTTTTTTGAACAATAGTATTTATTTTATTTATTATTTGGTTTTTAAGTTCATCAAAATTTTGATTTAGATTCTTTTTTTTATCATTTATTAAATCTGAAATCTTATTTATATTCAATTCAAAACTATTCAGTAAATTTAAGAGCATAATTTTAAAGTCATCACGAGAATGGATAACATTATCAATAATTTCGTTAAATGGTACTTTATTAAATTCCTGTTTTATCATAGAATTTGATGTATTTAAAAAATCTTTTACAATATTTGTGAGTTTATCTTTGAAGGTATCATCAAGGATTTGCAATAATAATTCTTCCTTTTTCTTCTTGATTTCAAGACTTTCTATTTTAGATTTTAACTCTTCTTTAAGATTTACAAATCTTTTTATAAGATTAGAGAATTCTGTTTGGGAAATATCTTTTATCATATTTTGAATATCTGAGATAATCTCAGCTATTTTTTTAATTACATCCATTTGTTTTGAAATATCTTCAGCATCTTTTTTTTGTAAAAGGCTATCCTCAACAAAATCTTTTTCTATATCTTTAAAACCTTTATAAACAGTTTCAAGCTCAATTTTATTATTCTCAAAAATATCTTTCGTTGTTGAATTGATTAAATCATTAAGAGCTCTACTGATATCTGAAAAACTCATTTTTATGTTTTTAAAATAATTTAGAATGGGATCAAAAGGAGGAATCGCAAAGAAATCTGTTTGTGATATATCTTTATCAATATTTACTTGAATTAATAATCCCGCATTGAGTAGTTCGTTTATTCTTTTAATTAGATTTTTTTCACTAATTTCTGGAATAACTAACTTTAGTTCTTGAAATGATAAAATATCTTTTCCAAAAGCTTCTAAATATAGTTTTATTGATTCTTCTGATAATTCTAATTGATTAAGTATTTCTTCCATATGAACTCATTTAAGTTTTTATTGGTTCTAATTATTATAACTTATAATTCTATTAAATAATTAGCTTATAATATTAAATTTATGTTCTTTTATATTTTAAAGTATGTTTCATCCTTAAACGTATTTCTATAAAAAAAATCTATTATTCAAAAATAATAATATAACATAATTCATTTTTCACCCTGCTCATAAATTAATATATAAATATCTGGATTTTTTTATATAGAAAGAAATTTAAGAAAAATCAATTATTTTTATTTAGAGAAATAGGAGATATTTTAAAAATTGTCATCAGAAAAATATGAAGATGTTTTTTTTTATTTAGATTTAACAAAAGATTATATCAAAAAGAAGACTCTTTATAATCTAATAAAAGATTATATAGAGAAAAAGGAAAAACTTAATTTAAAGGGAAAATTCGGGCTTTTCTTTTTTACTAATGATGATTTTCCAATATTCTTAAGTGAACAAAGTGATATTATAGAGTTATCTCAAACATTTGAATTAAATTGGAAAAATAGATCTTTAAATAAATCTAATTTTGAAAAGGGATTGTTTTATATATTATCATATATTGCCGATAGTATCAGAAAGAAATCAAAATCAAATAGAATTATAGTTCTCACTGACACACCAAGTGAACTTTCTGAGGATTATCAAGATGCTTTATTTGAATTGATATCGAAAGTCAAATTTTTTCCAACATTTATAGATATTATTCGTGTTGTTGGGGAAGGTAATAGGTTCTTCAAAGATGATGTAAAATTGAATATTTTAGCATCAGACACAAAAGGAGGTATTTTTTACACCCATAACAAGAAAGAACTTACCCTTGTATTCAATCAACTTGTGAAAGTAAAGGAATTAGTAAATCTTTATTCAGATAAACCAGAATCTTTTGAGATCACTCAAGATGATCTAAAATTTTATAGAAATTTATCTAAAAGTTTGATAGAACCTGAAAGTAAAGAAGATTTAGTGTGTAATATATGTAATAAAGAAATTTGTCCTATTTGTTCAGATGTTTATGATATCCCTCAAATTTGTGAAGAATGCAATTCTCCATTCCATAATTGTTGTATATTAGAATATTCAGTAGAATACAATGTAGGAATACCATATATTTTTCGATGCCCAAAATGTGGTATTTTATTAAAACTTGATAAAGAGATTATGGATAAGGAAGGAAAAGAGAAAAAAAGAAATAAATTTACAGATTTATATCTAAAGAAAACATCTAAACCACAATCAGACACAATAAGAAAAGACCAACTCATTTTTCATAAAAATGAACCAAATATATTAGATCAAGATAAAAATATAGAAACACAAAATAATCTAATGATAGAAGAATCTAAATCAAAAATGGAAAATATTGAAGAGGAAGGTGTAAAAATAATAAGAGTTGGAGGATACTTTGGAAAACTGTATAAGGTACGCAAAAAGGAAGGAAAAGTCACCTACGAGAAATTTACATCATAATCTATTAAATACTCGGAAGTATTATTTTGCCATAAGCATATAATCGCTTTTTATAAAGAAAATCCCTTGAGCAGAATTATTTATCATTATTAGTGCGAGAAAAACGATTTACAATTTC
>CAZBEU010000070.1:0-3346 GCA_964491005.1 uncultured archaeon
ACTTCATCACGAGTTCTAAATACATTTAAACTAAAATCATATATTCTTTTCAAATGTTCTTTTAAAACTCCTCCATTGGCATTAGTTTTAATTTCTTTATTAAATTCTTCAAGAACAGGAATATAGTCAGATCCATCATCATATTTTTCCAGAATCAACATTATAATTGCTTCTTTTTCTTTATTAAAAAAAGAAATTGAGTTCCAATTTTTTTCTTCAGTGATAATATATGATTCAGAAAAATTATGTGAAATTTGAATCTGTTGCACTATATTATTAGGAACATTGAGATTATCTGGATATTTTATTTGAACTACACCCCCCTCAATAGTATCCCAAGTAATAAGTGCAACTCCTTTAACCATATTTATCACATAATAAGAAATTTATTGATTTTTCAATATTATTAGAATAAATTCTCAATAAATTTTTTTCTACAGTAGAATAATTTTATTTTATAAATTTATCTTTTTTTAATTTCTTTCAGATTATTTGATTATTTATAAATAATTAGTGAAAATTAAAAGATTTAGGATATTTTATTTTATTTGTATTATGGTTAATAATTTCTACAGTAAAAAAATTTATTATTCATTTTTTTTATCAGTGAAGTTATGTTATTAGAACTAATATACCGTATAATATTCTATTAAGAATTGTATAAAATTGAGATAATATCAACAAATTTTCACAATTCGAGGCGATAACACCATCGCCGCTATTCCCTTACCATCGAAGGCTGTGGGAACTACTTTTCTTAAAATATTCATTGCACCGTTCACGTCAGCATTGATTTTAATCTCTTTACTCGATTGAAATAATCCTCGCTTGATACGTTTACCCATATATCTATCATGCTTCCCTATTTGTTCATTATCATCTCTCCAGTTTTCATACGTAATATATCAGTCTTTATAAGTATTAATATGTTAGACCCCTATGGTTTACAATATTACTGAATTAAAAATTGATCTCTATGAATAATTATCAAAAATATAATATATAAAAATAAAAGAGATTATAATTAAATTAAGAATTATTCAACATAAGAGGAATAAATTTATGTCTGTATTTTATGTATATATTTTAGAAACGACTACCAAAAATGGAAAGATAAAATTCTATACTGGTTATACGAATGATTTATTGAGAAGACTTAATGAACATAAAAACAATAGAGGAGCTAAATTTTGTAAAGGAAAAGATATAGAAATTAAATATTTTGAATCATATATGGATATTAAGGACGCCATGAAAAGAGAATTAGAGATTAAAAGCTTCACTCGAGAAAAAAAAGTTGAGCTTATCAAAAAATTTTCAAAAGGATGAGTTATTTTGGAATTAAAAAACAATTTTTTAATATGCTTGACAGGATTACCTGCATCAGGGAAATCTATTTTTGCTAAAAAATTAAAGAAGGAACTTTCACGAGTACAAAATAATTTTGAGACAATTATTATTGATACAGATAAAATTAGATATTCTCTCTATGACAAGGAATTTGATTATAAAAAGGAGATTTTCGTTAGAGAGAAGAATCTAAAATTAATTGAAAAAAATTTAATTGAAAAAAAAATAGTCATCAGTGATGATTTAAATTATTATTCAAGTATGAGACATGAATTAAGAGAAATCACTAATAATTTAAATTTAAGGATATTTACAATCTATATAGCTACACCTTTTAATATGTGCATAGAATGGAATAAAAAAAGAGGATATACAATACCAAATAGCGTTATTCATAATATAAATAAAAAATTCGATAGGTTTCAAAAATATAAATGGGATCACCCGGATTATATAGTAGATATGTCAAGAGAATTAAATCTTGATAAATTAATTTCAGATATTGTTCTAAAAATGATAAAATTAGATAAAAAGCTTAACTTACAAATTTTACGAAAAGAAATAAATGACAAAAAAAAAAAAAAAAAATATACGCAAAAATTAGATCTCATTACAAGAGACATAACGGGTTATTTATTAAAAGATCAAAAAAATTGTTTAATTAAAAATAAGATTATTGAAAAACGTAAAGAATTCATCAAACTCAATCTCAGAGAGATTATGAGTGGATTGGAAATAAAAACACGATTTATTAAATATTTGGAAATCAGTTTAAAAATAAAGGTCTTGTAGTTTTTAGTGAAATATTAGCTTTAAAAAATAAAGATAAAGAAAATAAACTATTATTACTTTATTAATTTGAGAATGAAATTATTCATTTAATAATTAAAAATCATATTCAATTATACTTTTATAAAAAAATGGAAACTATAAAATTACGAATCGAGAGATTAGATAAAGATAGATCTGGAAGATCATTATGTTATATTGATCAAGAAATGATGAAGCAATTAGAACTAGGTACTGGGGATATCATTGAAATAAAAGGTAAGAAAAAAACAACTGGAATTGCTGTAGCAAGTATAAATGATAAAGGCTCAGATATTATTAGGTTAGATGGAATCCAAAGATTAAATGCAGGAGCTACTATTGGAGAATTCGTGGAAATAAAGAAAGCAGAAGTATATCCTGCTGAAGAAATTATACTAACTCCAACACGACCAAATGTAGATTTAAAAAGACAAGCAGAATCTATAAAAGGAAAACTTATTGATAAACCGGTCGTTATTGGAGATATTGTTGATATATATGGAAGTTTTATTCAAACTTCTGATGCAGATAATCCTATGAATGATATAATGAAATTATTTCCATTCAAAATGGGAAATAAAAAAAGACCTTCTCTTGGTACATTAAGATTAATTGTAGAAAATTGTAAACCATCTGATAAAGTTGTTAAAATTGTAAGAGATACTAAAATAAAAGTTAATAAAAGAGTTGCAGTTCTGAATGTATCTGGAGGAGTTGTTACATATGATGATGTCGGGGGGCTTACAGAGGAAATTCAAAGAATAAGAGAAATGGTTGAATTACCTCTAAAACATCCTGAATTATTTCATCGTCTGAATATTGATCCACCTAAAGGGGTTTTATTTTATGGTCCATCAGGGACAGGAAAAACTTTAATGGCTAAAGCCGTATCTCAAGAATCGAACGCTCATTTTATAACGATTAATGGTCCAGAAATAATGTCAAAATTTTATGGGGCAAGTGAAGGTAGATTAAGAGAAATCTTTACAGAAGCAGAGTCTAACGCTCCTTCAATAATCTTCATTGATGAGATTGATTCAATTGCACCAAAAAGAATGGAAACCTCAGGAGAAGTTGAAAGAAGAGTTGTGTCTCAATTATTATCTCTATTGGACGGATTAAGAGGAAGAGGTGAAGTTATAGTTGTAGGAGCAACAAATACTGTAAATGCTCTTGATGAAGCCTT
>CAZBEU010000071.1:0-3661 GCA_964491005.1 uncultured archaeon
TACAGTAAATAAAGATATAAATGGAATCAATCCTACCATTTAGACATGAAAATGAGTACACTTATTTATCAGAAATTCATCCTACAGTTCGATTTATTATTCCCTTTATATTAGTTATTCCATTTTTAATAATTAAAGATATATATCTTACAATTACAATTCTTTTTATAAATTTATTGCTTATATTTATATTCCATTTGAAATTAAAAAGAATTCTCTTAAGAATCAAGAAAATTTTTATTTTAATCATAATATTGGTTATTTTTTTACCTCTATACTTTGGGAATACAATCCTTTTTCAATTAAAGATTGGTGTAATTATAAATATCTATAAAGAAGGGTTTGATTTGGCAATTCTTCTATTTTTTCGAATTTTTTCATCTATTTTTATATTCATGACTTTTTTTTCTTCTTTAACCTATTCGGAATTTATAGAAGCAATAACTAAACTACGTGTTCCATCTATTTTTACTGGTTCTCTAATTATATTATTACATTATATTCCTATATTAGCATATTCAAATAGACGAATTTTAAATGCCCAAGAATTAAGAGGAAAAAAAATTACTTCTTATTGGTTAAAATTAAAAACTCATGCATTTATTTTGGGAAAAACAATTCTAATAAATATGGATCGTAGTGAAAAATTATATGAAAGTCTTAAAATGAGAGGATTTTCAGGAAAAATAACATTTATTCCCAAACAAATCAAATTTCTGGATATTTTAATTCTATTTGGATTTTTGTTTTTGATTTTTCTTTTGGTATATTTTATTAATTTACAAGAATTATATTTAGGAGTTGCAAATATATTAAATCTATAGAAGTAAAAGAATTAGAATTTTCATATAATACGGACTTTTCTATAAATAATATCTCATTTAGTATTGAAAATAACTCTATTTTTGCACTTTTAGGTAATAATGGTTCTGGGAAAACAACACTACTGAGATTATTAGTTGGGCTTTTAAAACCAAGTTCAGGTGAAATAAGAATATTTGGAGAGACATTAACAAGAGATAAAACAAAACTATGGAACATAAGAAAAAAAATTGGATTTTTATTTCAAAATCCAGATGATCAACTATTTGCTCCAACGATTCATGAAGATGTTAGTTTTGGTGCTCGTAATCTCAAATTAGATGAAGATAAAGTTATGAAAAGGGTCGATTGGGCGCTTCAATCTGTTAACTTATCAGAATATAGGAATTATTCACCATTCAACCTCTCGTGGGGACAAAAGAAAAGAGCAGCTTTAGCAGGATTATTGGTTATGAAACCAAAATTATTGATTTTAGACGAACCTTTTGCAAATCTCGATTTTAAATCCATTTATAAGCATTTAGAGATAATCGAAAAGCTAAGAAAGGAGGAAAAAATGACTATATTATTTACTTCTCATAATTTATTCTTTATAGAACATTGGGCCGATGAGATATTAGCATTAGATAAGGGGAGCGCAATTTTTAATGGTAATTGCATAGAAGGATTAAATAATTTAAAAGTTCGAGAATTAATTGGTTCATTCGATGAAATTCGTGATCTCATACTTAAAAATAAATCGAAATAAAATACTTTATAATTTCTTATTTTTATTAGTATGTCAATAAGATATATAGTAAATAAAAAAGTAATCACAGAAAATGCATTTAGTTCTTACTTATTTTGATAGGTTGAGGGGACCAAGTATATTTTTATCATATCCAGAAATAGAAATTGAAGAAGATATAATTAATAAACTTATAAAATTCTTTGATTTAGACATTAATGAGACTTTTTTTGAAATTGTGCTAATCAATAAAAATAAGAAAATGATAAATCTTTATATTGAAATTCCTTCAGAATGGGCACGTGGAAGTAAAGAAATGGTAATGCTCTCATTAATAATGAAAAAAACTTATCCAAGCGAACTACTTTATGCGTTTATTGTTGAGACGTCTCATAAAATCCTTAAGACAAAAGATGTCTATAAAGCATTTTATAAAGATGATGATCATTTTAATGATAATATTGAAGTATTTTTAGCTCATGAACAAATTCGTTTAATTCTTTTTGATAGCCTTAATGCCTTAATTTCAAGATTAGAATCAAAAAAAAAAGTATAATCAAAAAATTATTATAGAAAATATCTTATCAGTTTAAATTAGATAATGATAGTTTTGAAAAAAGTTTATTATTCTTTATTGATATATTTAAATTGGGAAAATAATGATGGAATAACTGCGTTATCGAGGGCATATATGAACCTATATGATTATATGTGCAAAGACGCGCAAACATCTGGAGTTTTTATAGTCAAAAATTTAGCCCTGGTAAAAATGGGCTCTTGGTTGAGCATAAGGAGGAATCCAAGCGATGATACTAGGGCAGTAACCCAGGCAGGGTACATGATTATGCCCAATAAAGCATAGAAATTAAAGCCTAGCACGAGAGAACATATTTGATTTTAAGGTATCTCCTTGGAATGAGAATTTTGTGTTAGTGTTTTAGGCAACAGTCTATGCCCATATCTTCACATGATCTTGATATTCTTAAAGATTTAAATCTTATAATTCAAAAAAAATAAGAGAGATTAAAGAAAACTCATTGAATCAGAATTAAATAATTCTTTTAATTCTTTATTTACAACATTTTCACTTACATCTAAATAGCTTTCTAATACTTTTTCCAATTTTGGGGCCCATTTTTTCATCACTGCTCTGATAAATCCAATATTGACATTTTTCTCAGTAGCAATACATAAAACCCCTCTACCAATCTTCATAGAAAAGATCATTCCTTTATTATACTCTGTTATTTGGAGATCAATATTCCCATAACCTAATATTACACCTTGTTCTTCTCCGGCCATAAAGACTGCTCCACCAATTGCACCGATTTTTTCAACAGAAGTATTATCATCGGATAATTTAAATTTGGATTGACTTAATAAGGTAATACCAGTTTCATCAATTATGATAGTATATTTAACACCAGCAGTACTATCTATTATTGATTTTAAAATTTTTTTTAGAACAACTTCGTCTTCATAGCTCATTTTTATCTATCAATCCAATTATACTTTAAATATAATATATATTTTTCTCTATAATGATCTATCTAAAAGATATATAAATTTCTTTAGAAAAATCTAAAATTTATACCCTTTACCTGTATAAATAAAATAAAAATTAGTATATAAATAATTAAGTATCAGATCTTTTGTTCTTATAATTATAACGAAAATCTATAATTAAGATATAAGGTTTTACTAATTTTAAGTTTAGAATAATATTTGTCTTTTAATTATGGATTTAAGTGTTTTATATCCATTAATATTTTGATTTGGTCTTTTTAAAAATATCACCAATTTGATAGAATCATCCTCATTTAACGTTCTTACAATTTTAATGTAATTTTCATTATCTATAAATTTTCGTTGTTTTGCAATTGCTTCTAATGCGAGTTCTTGTTCTTTAAATGGAAATTTATCTGTTATTTTAGAGACAATTGGAAATCCGTGATAATCCGCAATTACGCCAGCAGCAAAATTAGGAAAATTTTGACAAATGTTATTGAGAAAATAATCTACTTGATCTTGACTAACTATATTTTCACTAATAAAAATCACTTTCAATTATAATTAAGCAATAAGTATTTGATAAAAAAGGATTATTTTAAA